>JBEBIC010000196.1:0-5332 GCA_040080595.1 Bacteroidia bacterium
CTTTTTAAAACACCACTTAAATTACCATTTTAAATCCTGCATTAGTTTAGTACTAAATAATTTTGCGCCCTCGTTATTCAAATGGCTAACATCGGCAAATAGCTTGGCATTGTGGGTAAAGGTGGTGTCGTTGCTATAATCTAAAAACGTAACGTGGTGCTTAGCCGCTAATTGTTTGGCTATAGTTAATGAATAGTCGGTAGTGGTGTACTGCGTAAAGTAAGGCGAACACACTACATATAATTTTACATTGTCACGTGTGCATTGGTTTATAAAGTCTTGGTATAGGTGTATTTTTACACTGTCTATAGCATACATTGCAGCGCTACTATCGGTAGTAAGTGCGGAGTTCCATACACGTGTAAGTGGTACATAGCCCTGTTGGTCTTCTTTGCGTTTTTTGTTAAACGCCATATTACCCACGGCTATGGTAAACAATGCAGAATTGTAAGGATAAATGTGCGAGAGTAATTTTATGCGTTCGTATTGGCTTTTAAGCGCAATAATAGGACGCATTTCGGGGTGAGTAGCGTAGTAGGGCAATAGTGCGGATAGGCGGTCGTAATGGTTGATATCTTGCTCAAACGAATTTCTATTAAAATCCAAGATAACAACCTTGGGCGAGTAGCGTTGCAACACGGCTTTGAGCACTGCGTAATGGTAAAATATAAAACTACCATCTCTACCCATATTGTAATACGACTGTTGTAAACCCTGCTCCAATACTGTGGGATAGTAGTGGTGGTTAGCCCGCGACGAACCTACTATTAGCACATTGGCAGTGGTACTATCTACCGAGTAAGTAGTGCGATATTGCAAGCCACTTGTTTGCTTAAAATACCAATAACTAAGTGCCTTACCTATGCCATAATCAAGCGCAACAACTACCACTAGTAGCACCACTAATTTGTATGCAAAATAGCGATAAGCATTGCGTTTTATGTATTGTAAAAATGATTGCATCATGCGCTGGTATTAAAATTGAAAATAAATAAACTGTCCACCATCAAACACGCCAATAAGCAGTATTAACAGTATAAGTAGCGCATAAGTAGCGTAACGTATCATACCATTGTTGTGGTTTAAAAACGAAAAACTACCCTTGTAATATTCTTGCTTATATTCTACTACGAACAATGCTACAATAGCTATGCAGGAATACAGCATCATAGACGGATTTTTTATAAACACAGCACCCTTAAAGGTGGCCATTTTTTTAATGATATAAAACGCATCGGTAATGCTATTGGCTCTAAAAAATATCCATGCAAAACACGCCAATGCAAAGGTAAGTAGCAACTGTAACACATAGTGTAGTTTGGGCAATTGGGTTATGCCTAAGCGCTGGTTTATGCTATTGCGTACTGGTGACGAAACTATTGCAAATACTAGGTAAAAACCATTTACAGCGCCCCACATTATGTACGTAAAATTAGCGCCGTGCCATAAGCCACTTACTAAAAACACGATAAACAAATTAAAATACCAGCGAGGCACGCTTACTTTGTTTCCGCCAAGTGTTATGTACAAGTAATCTTTAAACCATGTAGATAATGAGATGTGCCAGCGTTTCCAAAATTCGGATATTGAAGTGGAAAAATAAGGACGATTAAAATTAGTCATGAGTTTAAAACCCATAACACGTGCTGTACCTATGGCAATATCCGAATAGGCCGAAAAATCGCAATAAATTTGCAAAGCAAAAAATACCGTAGCTACTATAAGTGTATTGCCCGTGTGTTGTGTAGGGTTGTTGTACACCGCATCTACGTAGAGCGCCAGCCTATCGGCAACTACCAATTTTTTCACAAAACCCCATAGCATTAGTTTTAATCCATCAACAATTCTGGTATAATCAAAACTATGTTCTTGCCTAAATTGATACAATAAATTTTGTGGTCGCTCAATAGGGCCTGCTACTAATTGCGGATAAAACATAACATACAGGGAGTATATGCCCAAATGGCGCTCGGCTTTTTGGTGTCCTCTATACACCTCAATAGTATAACTCATTGCCTGAAACGTGTGGAATGACAAGCCTATTGGCAATAGTATATGTAAATAAGGTATAGGATTTTGAATGGCAAAACCGTGCAACAAAAACGATAAATTGGTATTAATAAAATTATAATACTTAAACACCGCCAGCACACCTACATTGGCACAGAGGCTTATTATTAAAAATAATTTTCGGCGTTTACCCTCCGCATTTTCTATGTATATGCCCGCAAAATAATCTATAATAATAGTAAAGCCAAGTATAAGAATATACAGCGGTACAAATGCCATATAAAAATAGCAACTACTTACTAACAGTAGCACCCAGCGCATACGGTGGGGCAATGCAAAATAAGCAGTAGTTACAAGTATAAAGAAAAATAAAAAATGAAATGAGTTAAAAAGCATTAGTTGTACTTATATTGTTATTGCTTTATTAAACGTTTAGTAGCGGTATGTTTTTCGGTACTTATTACCACTGTATATACACCGTTTGCCAAATCGGCTACGTTAATAGTTGATGTGTTGTGAGGTATTGATTTTACTACGCTACCATACATATTAAGTATAGTTACTTGCGCATTTAGTACATTAATACTTACTTCGGTAGAGGTAGGGTTTGGACTTAATATAACTTTATTAGCAAAATCACTAGGGGTGTTTTTTAGGTTGGTAATAGCCCCCGAAATATCCAATACAAACAAGCCATATTTCATATCCATATTAAGTACTACACCACTTGGCAAAAACGGATAATTGCCCCAACTACCGCAGTAATTGCAGTTTACACTATCGGGGAACGAGTCGTAGTAGCCTGTGCGCACGGGATGTTTACTATCGCTTATATCATACACTACTATACCATCTCGGTAGTACGACATTACTACTTGAGTGTTGCTTATAATAAACGGATTGTGCGGTGTTGCACCACTGTTGTTATTATCAAATGTAGTATCTACTACGGGCGAAAGTGGGTTGCTTACATCTACTATTTTTATAGGTAAGCCAGCAGGTACTTCGTCGCACATAATTAATTTTTGGCTATTGGGAGTAAGTGCACTACTATGGTTGTAACCTGCGCCAGTATAGGCGGTAAGCGAGCTTATGGCTTCAAATATATTTAGTCCTGCATTGTATTTGTAAATGTATAAACCACCATACGAACTGGAGGCATACACAGTATCGTTGCGCACATACATATCGTGTACATTATCGTTATTGTTAGGATAGTCATCATCAAGCGCACGCAAAAAAACAGGATTGGCAGGGTTTGCCAACGAATATACCGACATGGTTCTAATTTGCACCGTACTGTTAGTACTTGTTTTGTATGCTTCTATTCCTAAATACAGTTTATCTCCATCAACAAACAAAGTATGCGCACGCTGTATAGTGCTGTGCTTGCGTGCTACCACATGTACCGAATCGGGCAAGTACTGCATATCTACTGTGTAAAAATTATTGTTGGCATCATCGCTAGTTAGGTAGGCGTAGTGTTGGTAGTTTTTCATTTCGCGCCATATAGCATTGCCATAATTTCCTTTTAGGCTATCGCATAGTATAGGATTACTTTTATCAGTAACATCAACAAAATAATAACCACTTGCAGCGCCTACTATGGCATATTCACGATTTTTAATAGCATCGTACCAGCCCCATATACCTGAGTATAAGTTACCGTTCCAGCTATTGGTAGTTTCGCCAGTGGCTTGCCAGCGGCTTAGTAAGTTTATATTTTGCGATGTAAATACTTGTGCCTTAGCTGTAAGCAATGTACAAGTAATAAGCAGGGTTAATAAGTGTTTCATAGTAGTATTGATGTTAAAAAAAACGGCGCGCTATTTTACAAATCATAAATAGTGCGCCGTTAAAATATGTGTACTGTTGCTTGTAAACGTAATTGATATTTATTCCGTAAGCATTTTTATTTTAGCTACAATACCCTCTACTTGTATAGTTTGGTCGGCAATGCTTTTTTTGTTAGTTACTTGCGCAGCTTCGTTTTCGGTTAGTTTTCCTTCGTTTTTAAGTATTGCATCTTTACAATCTACATTACTATTTTTAAGGTTTTTAATATCTTTTTCCAAATCTAACTGTGCACTTTTTAATTTTTCGTATATTTTTTTTGATGCTTTTGCTTGCTCATCTACTGCGGCAGCACTTGCATCAACTACACGTTTTTGTATGGCTACTTCGTCTTTCTTTTTGGTTAAGGCTTCTTCTTTAAAGGTAAGTTCGTTGCTATTTTTTTCTAGTTTAGATTTATTCTTTGCTATCTCTTTATTATAATCAGCATTATCTTTTTCTAAATCCTTTTGTTTGTTGTTTAGTTTTTCAAGTGCTTTGTTATTGTTTTTTAATTGTTCGTTTTCTTCATTAACCGCCAATCGCAACCCAAATGCTTGCAACTGTGTTTTTACTACTGTTGCTTTTTCGGGCATATCTGCACCGTTAATGTATTTACCATCAAAATCATAGGCTACTATTAACTCTAGCGTTTGCGCATCTTTTTGTTTTAGTGTACTGTATATATCTACAGTATTTGTACCCAATTCCGTTACTACAGTGTTATCGCTAAAGCAATTGCTTTTAGTTTCTTTTACTATTCCTTTGCGCTCTTTTTGCCATTTTTTCCATTCTTTAGCTACATCATTTAATTGTGCATAGGGAATTGTTGTTTTATATGCACTTACTGTACCCACCGCAAATACTTCTTTGGTTTCTTCTACCATTACTTTTTGCGCTTGCGTTGCAGTAGCTATAAGTAATGTACTTGCTAATAAAATGTGTTGTGTTGGTTTCATGTGTTATGGTTATTAATTGATTAATTTTATTGATATACTATTTTGTGTGTTTTAGTGTAATTATCGGCTTTAAAATACAATAAATACGTGCCTTTGCTTAGGTTGCTTTTTTGCAAATCAATGGTAAGATTATAATCGCCTTCGGCAATAGTTGCTAAGCCATTGTTGAGAAGCTGTATAGTTTTTCCATTCATATCTTTTAATACTATTTGCACTTTGCTATTGGTTGGCAAATAAAAATTAAAATTGGTGTAAGCGGTAAACACTGTAGGATATACTGTAGTTACAGGTGCGTTGGATAATGCTTTGGTTTCAATGGATTTAACGTTGGTTATTATATTGTTGAAATGCGCTGTAATAGTATCTTGCCCCACTGCGTTTATACTTACGCTATCATTAGTAGCTCCACCTACAAAATTAATATTGCTGGCACTTGTATAGTTTGAAAACGCATACAAACTAGGGTTTTTGGGCGCTGCAATGAGCTTAACATCTATACCGCCGTAATAGTTGGCTGTCCAAGGTAGTTT
>JBEBIC010000197.1:0-5306 GCA_040080595.1 Bacteroidia bacterium
CTAATACTCCAAACGAGGTATTTCGAAGTGCATTATTCAATAATCCTGACTGTAAATTATTACGTTTAAATACCAAATCCACATTATCAGTAGTGCCTATAAAGTTAGTGCCTGCTACTGTGCCTGCATTACCTAGTATATTCCATGCGCTTGCGGGTGCAGGTAGTGTACTTGCGTTTATCCATGTAGGGGCTATGCCAGCACCAGCACTGGTTAGCAGTTGCCCCGCTGTGCCTGCTAGTGCATTGGGCATAAGGGCTTTGCTAAATTGTACGTTACCTACTACGTCTAACTCTTGTGCAGGTATAGTTTTACCTATAGCTACTTTTACAGCATCTACGCCTGTACCACCTAGTACCATGGCATTGCTTGCGCCTACTTTGGCGTTATAACCTATGGCTACTGCTTTGCTAAATGTGCCAGAGGTAGCATCAGCTGAAGCACCTACATAGGTATTATTACTACCTATTGTGTTAGTTAGCCCTGAATTATAACCCAAAGCAGCATTCCAATTTCCTGTAGTGGTATTACCAAGGCTTAAACTTCCATTAGCTGTATTAGCACTTCCTGTGGTATTTCCATATAAGGTAAATTTACCTGTTGCAGTATTATCAGTGCCTGAGGTATTCGTAAATAAAGATTGATAACCAAATGCTGAATTATTATTACCGCCTGCACCGTTACTACTTAGTGCTCCATATCCAAATGAAGTAACTCCTATTGAAAGATTTATTAAGCCCGACTGTACACCTCCTCGTTTAAACATCACGTCCATATTATCTGTAGTGCCTAGTAAAGTTAACGTTTGCTATTGTGCCTGCATTGCCAAGTAATGCCCACGCATTAAGCGCACCACTTGCACCATCGCACACGTAGTTGGTAGCAGTAACTTCGCCTGCATCAAGCACGCCCGAGTTGTTGGTATCTATACCGCTCTCTACTTTTTTACCGCCGTTAGGGCAATTAACACCTGCAGGTTCGGCAGTTGTATTTATTAAACTATTTTTTCCGTTAGTTCCGTTTGTACCTGCAGGGCCTGTAACTCCTAACGCACTTGGTAGCACCCACTTAGGAGCTACTCCTACGCCTTGGCTTATGAGTACATCGCCTGTAGTGCCTGGTAATCCTGCGGGTTTAAGGTCGCCAAAAAACTGTATGTTACCCAATACATCTAACTTGGCGGCAGGCAAACCTTGCCCTATACCTACGTTACCTGTTGAGCTCATTACGCTTATGCGTTCGGTATTGTTGGTTATAATGTGTAAATCTTGTGGGTTGAGCGTTCCTAGCTTGTTAGTAGTAGGAGCTGTATTACCAGTAAGTAGCCATGCTTTGTTATTTATGTTGGCATTAATACTATCACTAATAATACTTAGTATGTTTTGTCCACCTATATATAAGCTGTCTAACTCACCAAAGCCTCCCATTATTGTATTTACTTTTATAGTGTTAGTTTTTATATAGCCTATAAATGCAGTATCCGAACGCAATAGGTGCGTGTATATACTATCGGCACGGAGGTATTTTAGTACTACCGTGTCTTTACTATTAAGGTAATTGTTTGTAATTTGTTTTATCAAACTATCTATACTCAAGCCTTTTATTATCAAACTATCAAAACGTCCCAACCCTGCGTATATGCTGTCGGTACGTATGTATTGGCTGGTAATAAATTTAATGTAGGCTGTATCGCTACGTAATAAATGAATGTAAGCACTATCGCTTTTTATATAATTGCTTACTAAGTTTTTTATGTAAGCGCTATCGGCTTTAATATAAGTTGCAAACAAGTTAGTAATAAATGCACTATCTACTTTTAAATAATTGGCAAATATGCTATCGGCTTTTAGTAGGTTGATGATTACCGTATCGCCACTGTTACTTATTCCGCTTACGTTACACATACTTTTCCAAGTAGTGGTAGTAGTATTAAAATAATTAAAACAATTTTCGGTGGTGTTATATACTAACAATCCGTTAGGTGGCGTTACTATGGCGTTGCGCTCTGCTAATGTTAAGCGTGGTACTAGCAAACCTTTATCAGTAGCTTGCAACTCTAATATAGCTTTGGGGTTGGGGGTTGTTGTGCCTATACCTACATTACCTTGGGCTTGTACTTCGGCTCCGCTCAGTAACCAGATGGAGATTAGTAAGAGTAGAATAGCGGTGGTACGTTGTAATTTGCTTTTTTGTACCATGTATAATGTAAGGCTTGACAGGGTGGTTAAACGAGAGTTACGCTCAGTAACCATAAGGCTTGATTTTAGTTGAGTGTTTTTTTTAATTGGAACTAAGATAGCGCTATCGCTTAGTGGGGCCGTAGTTGCGTGGCGTATAAACCCACCCCTAACCCCTCCATGGAGGGGAACAAACTCACCCCGCCCTGCAGGCACCCCTCCGCTGAGGGGAATGCGGGGTGCGATTATACTACTTGATATTTCGTTCGTAATTTTTAATTCGTAATTATTATGTAGTAGTGGTTTCATCTTTTTTAGAGGTGTTGGATTTAAACTATTTATATACATTTGCCCTTATTTACCTACAAACTCCCCCTGAAAGGTAAATATATGCCCAACACCAGCACTACCCAAAGTAGCGGCTATAGATGAGAATATATTTGGTTTTATTTTATCGCCTACGGCTAATTTTATTACTTGTGTATAAGTAGCCATAGGAGTATCAAAAGCAGAATAATTACCTCCTGTAAAACTTTTTAATGTACCATTAATAGATACACCCATAGCATAGCGCAAGTCGGCACCTGTGGTAGGCGTAGATGAATAGCCCCCTATAGTAAAGCGATAAAAGCCTGCACGTGGCGCAGTAAATTCGCCCAATACAGTATTGTAGGGCGTGCCTGCAAATGTGTTGTAGTCTAGTGTAGGTATTACCACTGTTTGCCATGCTGCCGCAACAGCTGTACCTGTGGTGTAATAGCTAAACCCTTCGTAGTTAGAAAGTGCAACACCGTTTACGTCTAATGTTGCTGCTGGTGTACTTGTATTAATACCCACTTGATTAGCCAATAATTGTATTGTATTTACATTTCCACCACCAGTTTGGTACATAATAATGTCGTTTTTAGTACCATCGGCACTAGCACCCGCGCCTATGTATAATGCACCTGTAGTTCCGCTTGGCGAGTTATACGGCCCAAATATTGTGTGTACTGTAGTACCCTTGGTAGAACCACCTGTAGTAACATTAGCTGCTAAGGATATTTTACCATGAATTGCCCCTGTAGTTTGCCCCGAGCGTATTTCGCCCATCGTGTTTAATTGGGTTTCAGGCGCAGTAGTACCTATACCTACGTTACCTGCTGAGGTAATACGCATTTTTTCAGGTACATTACCAGGTACTACTGTTGTTTGTCCTGTACCAAAAGATATTCCTCCGTTGTTGCTTCCGTTACCATTAAACTGCATATAGCCCATCCAAGTGTTGTCTATTTTTTGTTGTATGCGTGTACCTGCAGTAAACCAATCGGCACCTGCTTCGGTTCTAATATGGCGTGTTTGCAATTGGGAGTTGTTGACGTTGGATCCGCCTATAGTGTTCATTTCTACTACGTCGTTGGCAGTAGTGCCTAATGCCAACGAGGCACTAGTTACTACGGTACGTGCAAATATAGTATCCCAACGGTGGGCGGGTTCGCCTATGTTTTGTACTAGGTCGGTATGTGGTATAAGGTTACCACGTGTGCGCACCTCTTGTATGCGTGTGTCTCCCAATTGTATTTGGTTGCTTAGGGTAGGTTTTGAATTATAACCTATAGCTGTACTATTGGTCATACTTACGCCTACACCGTCGGTATCGTGTGGGGTAAGGGTTATTGTACCTGTACCAAGTGTAGTAATATCTGTACCCAAACCTATAGTATTAGCATCTTGTACTCCTCCAAAATAAACTCCCCCGTTAGTAAGTGGTGCAGGCACTGTACCTGTACTTGTAATTTGAAACCACATGTGTGTACTTGGTGTAAACCCGTGTGCGGTAATGGTAATTTTATTGCCCACAGTATCTACATTGGTAGCGGGAGCGCTAACGGCTCCTGCCACTAGCGGAGAAAAATTTCCTAGAAATGAATTATCGCCCAATGCTGTATTTTGGCTTTGGTTCATATAAAAGAGCGTATTTGACCCTAATGCCACGTTATTGTTTCCTGTGCTATTAGCAATCATACTACTTGCTCCTATACTGGTATTAGTACGTCCTGTAGTATTAGCTAGTAGTGTACTATTACCTATTGCTACACTGTTATTACCGGTAGTATTTCTATACAGAGTAGTCGTTCCTAATGTTACGTTATAACTACCTGTAGTATTACTTATTAAAGCATTAGTACCTACTGCAACATTGTATGAACCTGTGGTATTTAAGTTTAGCGCATTTAGTCCTAATGCCACGTTTACTATACCTGAGGTATTGCTATACAATGCGGCTGGCCCTATTGCAGTATTTGCATAGCCCTTAGTATTTGAAAATAGCGTATTAGTACCTATAGCTGTATTTTGGTATCCTTTTTTATTGTTGTATAGTGTATTAGTACCTATGGCTATGTTACTATTACCCGAATCGGAAGCCTGTAGGGCGTTAGTACCTATGGCTATATTATTTGTTCCTATTAAGTTGTTTGGCAAGGTATTGTACCCAAACGCTACGTTATTGCCACCAATTATATTTTTGCCTAAGGCATAGCTACCTATTCCAAAATTATTAACACCTGTAGTGTTTTTTTCTAAGGCTTTGAAACCTATTGCTAAGTTGTTTACGCCTGTGGTATTGTTAAGCAAGGCTTTGGTACCTATGGCTATTGTACCTGTACTATTAGTTGTGGTAAATAGGGCACTATCGCCCATGGCTACGTTGTAGTTACCTATGGTGTTGTTGTACATAGCTTGGTTACCCATGGCTATGTTTCGTCCGCCACTTATGTTAAGTGCTAATGCTTGTATGCCTATAGCCGTATTACTACCTCCAATAGTATTTTTGGTTAATGCCTGAAAACCTACGCCTATGTTGTTGTTTCCTGTAGTATTGTCGTTGAGGGCATAACTACCTAGTGCCGTATTAGAGCTACCTGTAGTGGTTTTAAACAAAGCACCTACACCTACGCCCGTGTTTTGAAAGCCTGTAGTATTTGCACCTAAAGCGGTGTAGCCTATGGCGGTATTGCGGTAGCCTGTGGTATTGGCTATTAGTGTTCGGTAGCCAAATGCGGTGTTTGCCAAAGCACTGTCTATTAATCCACTTTGTATTTTGTTGCGTTTAAATACAAGGTTTACATCATCAGTAGTGCCTATAAA
>JBEBIC010000477.1:0-1066 GCA_040080595.1 Bacteroidia bacterium
ACGCTGTGCAGCGGCTACTATTTTGTTATCAATAACTAATACTCTAAAATCAAAGCCTGTAATAAAACGCTCTACAATAACACGGCGCGAATATTTTTTGGCATACGCCAATCCTTCAATAGCAGCCTCTTTGGTAAGTACGTTAATGCTAGCGCCCTTGCCATGGTTGCCGTCTAGGGGTTTTATTACAATAGGAAAACCTATGCGGTCAATACATTTTAGTAAATCTTCTTCGTCCACTACTATGTCGCCTTTTGCCACAGGTATAGCATTGTTGTATAATAGGCGTTTTGTTTCTTCTTTGTTGCATGCAATGTCCACGGCTATGCTGCTTGTTTTGCAAGTCATAGTAGCTTGAAAACGCATTTGATTAACACCATAACCTAACTGAATTAATGAGTTAGTACCTAAGCGTATCCAAGGAATATCGTGGGCTACAGCTTCATCAACAATAGAACCTGTACTTGGACCAAGGCGAACATCTTCGCGTATTTCACGCATTTTTTGCAAGTCGGCTTGTAAGTCAAAATCTGTTCCGTTTATTAATGCTTGGGCAATGTTTACGGCACTTTCGGCGGCAAACAAACCTACTTTTTCTTCGGTATAGGAGAATACTACGTTGTATATACCTTCAGTTTTGGTTTGGCGTGTGCGTCCAAAGCCAGTTTCCATGCCTGCTAAAGTTTGTATTTCTAAGGCTATATGTTCTATTACATGCCCCATCCATGTACCACGTTCTACTCGCATAAAAAAACCACCAGGACACCCCTCTGAGCAACGATGTGCTTGCATACTAGGAAACATAGCCATTAAGCGTTCTTTAAAACCAGCTATTTTGTTGGTAGGTAGTTGCTCCAACTCTTCTAAATCAAGGCGCATTTGTATTAATTTTTTACGATTAACGCTCCATATATTTGGGCCACGTAATGCTTGTATGCTTAGAATTTTCATAGTATAAAATGATTAGGTAAATAATTAAATATTTTGGTATGAATGTAATAGATAAAGTAACACGATGTATGTTTTTTATTTATTTTTTGTGGAGACACATTAATTATTCAGCCTC
>JBEBIC010000198.1:0-5293 GCA_040080595.1 Bacteroidia bacterium
TCGTACGGAGATAACGAGCGTAAAAGCTACGGAAGTAACGATGGCGGAGAACGTAAATCATACGGTGGCGAAAGAAAATCGTACGGAGACAACGAACGTAAAAGCTACGGAAGTAACGATGGCGGAGAACGTAAATCATACGGTGGCGAAAGAAAATCGTACGGAGATAACGAGCGTAAAAGCTACGGAAGTAACGATGGCGGAGAACGTAAATCATACGGTGGCGAAAGAAAATCGTACGGAGACAACGAACGTGCACCTTACAGCAGTACTGAAGGAGGCGAACGCAAGCCTTATGGTGCGCCGCGTCGTACATCAACAGGTTCATCATTTAGCCAAACCAACGATACTACTGGCGAATTTGAAGCAGGAGGAGAAAACCATTTTGAAAAAGCACCTCGCAATACTGAACGTAAAGAGTGGGCAAGTAGCACTGGCGAACGCCGTGGCTATGGCAGAGAAACGCAAGGTAACCAAGGCTACGCAAAAAAAACTTACGGTAGCAAGTATGGTAACAATACACTAACACGCAAGCCTCAAGAAGAAAAAACGCACGACGATGGTTTGGTGCGTTTAAATAAATATTTGGCTAATGCAGGCGTAGGTTCTCGCCGTGAGGCCGATGTACTAATAGGTACAGGTGTAGTAAAAGTAAATGGTGTAGTAGTTACGGAACTAGGTACACGCATTAATCCTACTGATAAAGTAGAATTTGGTGGCGAACGTGTTAAAACCGAAACATTACGTTACATATTAGTAAACAAACCCAAAGATTATATAACCACTGCCGACGACCCTGAAGGGCGCAACACGGTAATGCAACTTATACACGATGCGTGCCGCGAGCGTGTGTACCCAGTAGGTAGGTTAGACCGCAATACCACAGGTTTATTGTTGATGACTAATGATGGAGATTTAACCAAAAAATTAACACATCCTAAATATAACATCACCAAACTATACCACGTAGAATTGGATAAAAATATGACCATTGAAGATATGCACAAAATACAAGACGGCATAGAACTAGAAGATGGCCCTATAAAAGTAGATAAGGTAGATTATGTAATGAATAAAGGTAAAGCAAGCAAAAACGAAGTAGGTGTAGAAATACACAGCGGTCGTAATAGAATTGTGCGCCGTATATTTGAAAGCCTTGGTTACAAAGTAGAACGCTTGGATAGAGTAATGTTTGCTGGTCTTACCAAAAAAAGCTTAACTCGTGGTCGTTGGAGATTTTTAACGGAACAAGAGGTTACACAATTAAAAATGAAGTAATTCAAATACATTTTACACTAACACAACGCCCAAAAACTTTAATTAGTTTTTGGGCGTTGTGTTTTTAGTCCTATTATTATTCTTTGATATAAGAAATGTACAGTACATAAACCGCAATACCTCCCCAAAACAAAATAGAAAGTAAACTTTGAATAGCTGGTTCAAGTTCGGATAATGCGCCCATTACCTGTACCGCAAAAAAGATAAAAATAGGTAGTGCAATTATCATAGCAACACAAATGAAAAAAATGCTAAGGCAACTGTATTGTTCTTCGCCCATTTCGGGTACAACATAATTAGGATTGTTGCGCCTAAACTTACCTATTGTGCCATATTTTTTGTAGTAGGCTTCGGTTTTTTCGGGTGCTTGTGTTGAGTAATTTTTGGGTATAGGTGTAAATGAATTTGATTTGTAACGCAGTTGTGCATCATACCTTGCACGTAAACTACTATTACTAAGTATATCATATGCTTGTACTACTTCCTGAAACAGTTTAGCAGCCTCCGCCGACGGATTACGGTCAGGGTGGTAGTGTAGTGCCAATTTCCTGAACGCACGTTTAATTTCAAGTTCGGTACAGGTTTGTGCAACATTAAGTATTTGGTATAGATTGCGCACTTAGTTTAACATTTCATTAACTAAACATAAATTAATAGTACGCAAAACCACATGTAAAAAACGCATCAATTAAACTGAATATATCAAAATTTGAATTTGAATAAATGTTATACTTTAATATAAGTATAGGTTTCTATATGCCTTATAGCATCTGGCCCTGGCTTAATATAGTGGTCATTTGGGTCTGGCTCATTAAGCATATCTAGCTCTATTATTAACACTCTTTCTTTTCGTGTAATAGTTCCTCCAAAAAGAAGATATGGACCTTGAGAGAGGACTCCAATAGTTGCTTGGTCTATAAATGCGGTTTTAGACGAGCCTACTTTTGCGTTAAGTCTTTTAGTAGTATAACACCCAAATTTAAAATTAAAGCTAATGTATTTAGTATCTACGCTTTTAATGCTTATTAAAGAATTACCAGCACAATTAGCGCTTACCAGTTTATAATCGCCTTCAAATTTTTTCAACTGATTTTTCTTGCAACTGAACAACAGTAGAAAAAAACTTATAAGAAAATAGTGAATTGTTTTCATAATTATAGTGTTTGTTTAGTTAGTAATAATAAAATACGTATAATTAACACGTACTCAAAAATACATTTAATTAACATACAAAACTCGTATATTTGTTAGATGTTAAGTTGCGTTAAATAATTTAAAAAGAATAATTAATAAACATAAACTCTACTCTACTCTACTCTACTCTAAAAAAAATGAAAACAATTTTACTAAGCGCTGCTTTACTACTTACAGTAGGTGCACAAGCACAAACAACCCTCGTAGATAGTATTGTATCTAACGGAATATATCGCAATTACAGGTTGTACACACCTGCTGTATATACGGGCACTACTGCTCGCCCACTTGTTATAAATATGCACGGCTACACAAGCAATGCGTCCGACCAACAATTGTACAGTAATTTTATGCCCATTGCCGACACCGCTAATTTTTTAATGGTATGTCCTAATGGAACATCATCGGGCGGTTCGCAGTATTGGAACGCAGGTATATCAAGCGCTGGCGCTAACGACATTTTGTTTATTGATGAATTAATAACGCATTTAAAACAAAGCTACAACATAGATTTGAACCGAGTATATGCCACAGGAATGAGCAACGGCGGTTTTATGAGCCATACATTAGCCTGTACATTAAATAATAAAATAGCGGCAATAGCCTCCGTTACTGGAAGTATATTTACCACACAATACAGCACCTGCGCACCTAACAGAGCGGTGCCCATAATGCAAATACATGGCACCGCTGATGCTACTGTACCTTATGTAGGCAATAGCACTATGGTATCGGTTGCTAATGTGGTAAACTACTGGGTAACAAATAATAATTGTACTGCAACGCCTGTATTTACTGCTATACCCAATACCAATACCTTAGATGGTTGCACTGCCGAACGCTATGTATATAACAACGGGACTAATGGAAGCACGGTAGAATTATTTAAAATAATAGGTGGCGCACACACATGGCCAGGTGCGCCTGTAACTATAGGTGTAACCAACCAAGACATAAGCGCAAGTAAAGAAATTTGGCGATTTTTTAGCAAGTATAAATTGTCGCAGTTTACGGCTATTGATGCTATAAATAATGCCAACAAATTACGTTTATATCCTAACCCTGCTAATAATAGTATAGTAATAGATGATATAAATGCCGCTACAGTACTAAAAATAACCAATGTATTGGGCAAAGAAATGAGCACAACACAATATCAAAACATAGATATAAGTGGCTTAACCACTGGAGTTTACACTATAGAGATAGTGGGTACTAACCAACGTTTAAAATTTATAAAAGAATAATAATGTAGTTTTAATCGTGCAAAAAACTTCGTTAAACAATATAGTTGCACTATTCGCAATAATGGTTTACTTTTGTAGCATTAAAAAAAGCATTTTACTTAAAAATAAAAACAACTAAAAAACTAAACTATAAATGAACACACAAAACACCAATCCATTTGCTACTGAAGCTATTGCCGATGCGCAAACAAAAACAATGAACAACTTTATGGAAAGCACCCAAAAATTTCAAAAAGCAATGATGGGCGGACACATTAAAGAAAAAGGAGCTGATATATACAACGATTGGTTGCAAGGTCAGTTTAACATTATGGGTACTACTGCTAATACAGCCACTGCTGCAACTATGCCTAACGCATCGTTATACAACCAAGATTATTACAAAAATTGGTACGCTTCACAAATGAACATGATGAAAAACATGGTAGATAGCAACCAAGGTATGTACAACCAATTTATTAATTTTGGTAAGCCAGCACATACTATACAAGATAGTTTTGGTGGTATGAATACTACATGGACTAACATGTACAACAACTACATGACTACCATAAACGGTATGTACACCAACATGAACAACATGATGCCTAACAGCACTACCAAAGACGCATTTACCACTATGTTTCAAACACAAAATGTGTATTTGAAAATGCAAGAGTTAATGCAACCTATGATGACTGCTATGCAAGGTATGAAAACAGGTAGTTTTGATGTTGATACTATGAAAAACTTGTTTGATATGAACCAATATAAACAAGTAACAGAAAAAATGTTTGAAGGCTTTTTTCCATCAAACAACAACTTTAAACCTATGTTTGAATCGTATATTAAAAACATAGAGTCGTACTTTGCAAACAATACTGCTACGCAAAAAGACTTTACTGCACAATACCAAAATATGCTAAACAACTGGCCTAACTTAGTAGGCGCCGATTTTAGCAAAATAAATACAATGGGACATACTTATGCTACTAATGTATTTGGAAAAACGATGGAGCCGTTATTAAATATGATAACTCCAAGCAAAGAAAAAGAGCAAGTAGAAATGATGATTACGATAGTAGATAAAATGATGAGCTACTATACCAAACAAGCACAAATGCAGTATTTGTTATACACGGCTTCGCAAAAATCAGCAGAAGAAACAGTAACAATGATGACCGAAAAAATGAAAATGACTACAGGAACTGAACCTGTTAATTTTCAAGAGTTTTTTACACAATGGGTAAACTCTAACGAAAAAATATATACTGACTTATTTGCAAGCGATGAGTTTTCTAGCACAAAATCGGACTTATTAAATGTATCGTTAGGTATTAAAAAAGAATTAGAATCGCAGTTTGAAAGCAACTTTGCTACATTCCCTGTAGTATATCGTACTGAAATGGACGAGTTATATGCTACTATTCATACACTTAAAAACAAAGTAAAAGAAATGGAAGCGCAACTTAACCATACTGCACCACTTACACACACTGCTGCTACAAGTGCTGAAACTACTGCTAAAACAACAGCAAAAAAGAAATAAGCAACTTATTTTTTTTAATTATAAAAGCGCCTCGCAAAATAAAATT
>JBEBIC010000478.1:0-1064 GCA_040080595.1 Bacteroidia bacterium
ACCACCACTCAAAAGTAAAGGAATACAAAGCATATACGACGGTATAGACCCTCTTATGGAGTTTAAACCCGCCTTTGTAGATGTTACTTACCATCGTGAGGAATACATATACAAAAAACGTGAGGGTGGTTATTTGGAAAAAATAGCCATACGCAAGCGACCTGGTACTGTGGGGATATGCGCCGCTATTATGAACAAATACAAAGTAGATGCAATTCCGCACATTATATGTGGTGGCTTTAGTCGTGAGGAAACTGAGAGCGCATTAATAGATTTACACTTTTTAGGTATTGATAACGTGCTTGCCCTACGTGGCGATAGTATTAAAACCGAAAATACATTTGTACCTGAGCCCAACGGACACGCCTACGCCAACGATTTAGTAAAACAAATAAGCAACTTAAATCACGGCAATTATTACAACGAAGAACCCAACGCTAACGCAGCTACACATTTTTGTATAGGAGTTGCGGGCTATCCCGAAAAACATTTTGAAGCGCCTAATTTGGGTATAGATTTAGAACATCTTAAAACCAAAATAAATTCAGGCGCAGAGTATATTGTTACCCAAATGTTTTTTGACAATAGTAAATACATAGAGTTTGTAAACCGTTGCAAGGCAATGGATATAAACGTTCCTATTATTCCAGGTTTAAAAATATTAACAAGCAAAAAACAACTTACAGTACTACCCAAAATATTCCACATAGATATCCCTGAAGATTTATACAAAGCCACCATGGTGTGCAAAGACGATGCTGCTGTAAAACAAGTGGGTATAGAATGGTGTACACAACAAGCCAAAGAACTTATAGCTGCTAAAGCGCCGTGCTTGCACTTTTACACCATGGGCGTAAGCGATGGTACTAAGAACGTGGCTAAGGAATGTTTTTAATTAATACTTGTAATTAGTGGCAACCACTCCCGCACGCAAAATAATATTAGGCATAGACCCAGGTACTACCATTATGGGCTATGGCATTATTGTGTGCGAAGGAAACTCTATAAAAGTACTTACGCACGGCGTGCTAATGCTAAGTAAACTAGACGACCATTTTGCTAAA
>JBEBIC010000199.1:0-5259 GCA_040080595.1 Bacteroidia bacterium
ATAAAACCCCACTATATGCAATAGTGGGGTTAGTAAATATAAACTATTTAATTAGTCCTTAATTATTTTTTCTATTTTACTGCTATTGGCAGTTGAAACAATAGTTGCGGGGTTTGTTCCGCTACTTCCATTTATTACTGTGCCATAATAAACAATAGGATTAGCATTGTTTAAAATACCATGCCCAGTTTGCAACGTACCCGAAAATATATTTGCATAACTTTGATATGCACCATTCGTGAAGTACCCTTGCGTTGCGGCTATTCCTTTAGTTGTAGTGCTTGTACCGCCTTGTATAGCTATATCATACGCACTGGTTACAGTATTAGTCATGGTATAGCATTTAAATACAACACCAGCAGTTGGCGCACTAGTGCTACGATTGCTACCGTCCGCATACAAATTATAGTTAGTATTATTAACTTGCGCTTGTGCTAAAGTACTTGCACACAATAGTGATAGTGCTGTTTGAATTAATTTTTCCATAACTCTTAAAAATTAAATTTGCCATACCTTATTTTTGTGGAGTTTTCTGGTCTTTATTTTTCTCCCTAACCCAAATAACCGTTGCCGATAATTACATCGGCAACGGTATTAAATTATAGTTTATTTTAATCTAGCTCAACATTTAAGCATAATCCGCGTAGTTCGTGTAACAATACATTAAACGACTCTGGAATACCTGGTGTTGGTAAATTATCACCTTTTACTATTGCTTCGTATGCTTTAGCACGACCAACAACATCATCAGATTTTACTGTTAATATCTCTTGTAAGATATTGGCAGCTCCAAATGCTTCAATTGCCCATACCTCCATCTCACCAAAACGCTGACCTCCAAATTGTGCTTTACCGCCCAATGGTTGTTGTGTAATTAATGAGTAAGGTCCTATTGAACGTGCGTGCATTTTGTCATCAACTAAGTGACCCAATTTAAGCATGTAAATAATACCTACAGTAGCTGGTTGGTCAAACGGATCGCCTGTACCTCCATCAATAAGGAACGTACGACCGTAACGTGGCAAGCCAGCTTGGTCAGTATATTCTCCTATTTGCTCTTCGGTAGCACCGTCAAATATTGGAGTAGAGAATCTCATACCCAATTTTTCGCCAGCCCAAGCTAATACAGTTTCGTATATTTGCCCTAAGTTCATACGCGATGGTACGCCTAGTGGGTTCAACACTATATCTACTGGTGTTCCGTCCGAAAGGAACGGCATATCTTCATCGCGAACAATTTTAGATACAATACCTTTGTTACCGTGGCGACCAGCCATTTTATCTCCTACTTTTAACTTGCGTTTTTTGGCAATATACACTTTAGCCATTTGTATTATACCTGCTGGTAACTCATCACCTACTGATATTGCAAATTTCTTACGCTTGTATATACCTAACACGTCGTTATAACGTATGTTGTAATTGTGTAATAATTGGCTTACCAAAGAGTTTACTTCTTTGTCGGCAGTCCAACCTACTGGATTTACATTTAAGAAATCAATTTTTTCTACTTGCTTACGAGAGAATTTAGCGCCTTTAGCAAACATCAATTCTTTTAAATTATTATAAACACCTTGCGAAGTTTTTCCGTCAATTAGTTTCATTAATTTATCTAACAATTGAACACGTACTTTGGCAGCATGCTCTTCAAACTCCTCATCAATCTTAGCTAAAACTGGTTTTTCTTCCGTTTTTGCTTTACGATCTTTGATTATTTTAGAAAATAATTTCTTATCCAAAATTATACCTCTCACACCTGGACCAGCTTTTAACGAAGCGTCTTTAACGTCGCCTGCTTTATCTCCAAATATTGCACGTAATAATTTTTCTTCTGGTGAAGGATCAGTTTCTCCTTTTGGAGTAATTTTTCCAATCATAATGTCGCCTTCTTTTACTTCGGCTCCAATACGAATAATACCATGTTCGTCCAAGTCTTTAGTAGCTTCTTCCGAAACGTTTGGAATGTCTGAAGTAAATTCTTCCATACCACGTTTAGTATCACGCACCTCCAATTGGTACTCATCAATGTGTATTGATGTAAATATATCTTCACGAATAATACGTTCCGAAATTACAATCGCATCTTCAAAGTTATAACCTTTCCATGGCATGAACGCCACTTTTAAGTTACGACCAAGTGCCAACTCTCCTTTTTCGGTAGCATAACCCTCGCACAATACTTGTCCTCTACTTACCTTATCTCCAACTCTTACAATTGGTTTAAGGTTCATACACGTACTTTGATTGGTTTTTTTGAACTTAACTAAGTTATATGTTTTAGTTTCGCCATCAAAACTTACTAATAGTTCGTTTTCGGTTTTTTCGTAACGTATCGTAATTTGATTTGCATCTACATACTCAACAATACCTGTACCTTCAGCATTTATTAACACACGAGAATCGCGCGCAACTTGTGCCTCAATACCAGTACCTACTATAGGTGCTTGCGGACGTAATAGCGGTACCGCTTGACGTTGCATATTCGAACCCATTAAGGCACGGTTGGCGTCATCATGCTCCAAGAACGGAATTAACGATGCTGCAATTGATGCAATTTGATTTGCTCCAACATCTATTAATTGTAAGTTCTCAGGCGCTACAATAGGGAAATCTCCTTCCGAACGTGCTTTTACACGTGGCGTTAAGAATGTTCCTTTATCATCAAAGTGAGCAGTTGCTTGTGCAATTACTTTTCCATCTTCCTCTTCGGCTGATAAATAAGTAATGGTGTCAATATTCACTTTTCCGTCTATTACATTACGGTAAGGAGTTTCAATAAATCCTAATTTGTTAATTTTAGCATATACACACAACGAAGAAATCAAACCAATGTTTGGACCTTCGGGAGTTTCAATGGTACATAAACGACCATAGTGAGTATAATGCACATCACGTACCTCAAAACCTGCACGTTCACGACTTAAACCTCCTGGGCCTAACGCTGATAAACGACGCTTGTGAGTAATTTCGGCTAATGGATTGGTTTGATCCATAAACTGTGATAACTGGTTTGTACCAAAGAATGAGTTAATAACGCTCGACAAAGTCTTCGCATTAATTAAATCTATTGGAGCAAATACTTCATTATCACGTACGTTCATACGGTCACGAATTGTACGTGCCATACGAGACAAACCAACACCAAATTGTGAGTGTAATTGCTCTCCTACTGTACGTACACGACGGTTTGACAAGTGATCAATATCATCAACATCAGTCTTAGAATTGATTAACTCAATTAACACTTTAATGATTTTGATAATGTCTTCACGAGTTAATACACGTGTAGTCATAGGTATGTTCATACCTAATTTTTTGTTGATACGGTAACGACCAACTTCTCCTAAATCATAACGTTTGTCAGAGAAGAATAATTTATCTACCGTAGAGCGTGCAGTTTCCTCATCAGGTGGTTCTGCATTACGCAACTGGCGATAAATGTGCTCAACCGCTTCTTTTTCCGAATTGGAAGTATCTTTTTGTAATGTATTAAAGATGATAGCGAAATCATTTAAGTTGGCATCTTCTTTATTCAAAATGATAGTTTTCACTTCATTTTCAATAATTAACTCACAAAGTGATTCATCAAGAATTGCTTCACGATCAATTAACACTTCGTTACGTTCTATAGATACTACCTCTCCTGTTTCCTCGTCCACAAAATCCTCTACCCATGATTTTAACACACGAGCAGCCAATTTGCGACCAATATAGTTTTTCATTCCCGATTTGGTAACTTTAACTTCGTCAGCCAAACCAAAAATGTTTAGGATATCCTTATCAGATTCGTAGCCAATTGCACGTAATAAAGTAGTTACAGGTAACTTCTTTTTACGGTCAATGTACGCATACATTATTTTGTTGATATCGGTAGAAAATTCAATCCAAGAACCCTTGAATGGAATAATACGTGCCGAATACAATTTTGTACCATTAGCATGACGGCTTTGACCAAAAAACACACCAGGTGAACGGTGTAATTGAGATACAATAACACGTTCAGCGCCATTAATCAAAAACGTTCCTTTGGGAGTCATGTAAGGTATTGTACCTAAATACACATCTTGAGTTTTAGCCTCAAAATCAACGTGTTCAGGGTCAGTACAGTACAAGTGTAATTTCGCTTTAAGCGGTACACTGTAAGTAAGTCCACGCTCTATACATTCTTCAATGTTATAACGGGGTGGATCTATATAATAATCTTTAAACTCAAGTACAAAGTTATTACGAGCATCCGATATAGGGAAATTCTCAGCAAACACTTTGTATAAACCTTCATTAAGACGGTTTTCGGGAGTGGTTTCTAACTGGAAAAAATCTTGGAAAGATTTTAACTGTACATCTAAAAAATCGGGATAATCGATTGGTTTAGATACAGTAGAAAATGTTTTTCTTTTTGAAATAGTTGTAGTAGCCAATGTGATGGAAATGTTACGAAAGATTAAACTAAACTAAAAACGAATTAAGCACAAACAAGCATAGTTCCTCATAAAATGAGGAACTATGCGTTGGTATATTTAGTTAAAATTACTTAATTTCAACTTCAGCACCTGCTTCTATTAACTGTGCTTTGATAGTTTCTGCTTCTTCTTTAGAAACTCCTTCTTTAAGTGGTTTTGGTGCGCCGTCAACTAAATCTTTAGCTTCTTTCAAACCTAGGCCTGTTAAGTCTTTAACTAACTTTACAACTGCTAATTTACTAGCACCTGCAGCAGTTAAAATTACATCAAAAGATGTTTTTTCAGCAGCAGCTTCAGCTCCACCTCCAGATACTATTACAGCAGCTGCAGCAGGTTCGATTCCGTACTCATCTTTTAATATTTTAGCTAATTCATTAACGTCTTTTATAGTTAAATTAACTAGAGTTTCAGCAATTACTTTTAAATCTGACATTTTAAACGATTTTATTGGTTTTAATTATTATTTTATCTTTATGTTATTTCTTAATTATTCTATAATTAAGTATTGAATTATGCTTCTTTTTCCTCTGCATGTTTGGTAATACCAGACATCACATTTTGGATTGGCGATTGTAATGCAGCGATTACATCAGCAATTAATTCGTTTTTAGTTTTGATAGATGCTAACGCAGTTAATTGGTCGTCGCCTAAATAAACAGTTTCAGCAACCCAAGCACCTTTTAATAAAGGTTTTGCGTTTTTCTTGCGGAACTCTTTAATTAGTTTACCAGGCTCGTTCATAGATTCGCTAAACAATATAGTAGAATTACCTTTTAATGAGGTATATAACTCTGTATAT
>JBEBIC010000200.1:0-5246 GCA_040080595.1 Bacteroidia bacterium
TCGTTAGCATACAACCTAAAATATATTATTTTGTTAGTAGGCAATGATGTAGTATTTATAGTAAATAAAAAGCCTTGAAACCACGATATAGGGCTGTATGTACCTGTAATAGTTTGTATAACTTGTGCAGGAAACCCATCTATGTTTTGTGATAATTGCATAGTTACATTTTGCAACTGATTAATGGGTGTATGGTCGTCGTTAAACTTTACATATACCACAAGTTGCTTGCCTGTACGCACTATAAACGGCGAGTCCGAGCCTGCTACTCTATGGGTATCTACACGGTTTATTACATTGTTGTTGGTATCGGTTGCAAAATAATATTGCACTTGTGGCTCGCTGTTAGGTTCGCGCGCAGGCTGATTATACTGATCTTTAGCACCATTGCTTATCCATGTTTTAATGGCGTTTAGTTCGTCTGTTGCTAATTGATTTTTGTACAAAGGCATACGTCCAAGCTGGGCATCTACGGTAACTATGCGGTTATATAACCACGAACTATCTACATTGCTTGGTATTACACGTAGGGTGTAACGTCCGTCTAACGTGTGTTTTATAACAGGCTGATACACCATGGTAGCGTAGGCACTTTCAATGGTTCTAAAGTCGGGTTCAAAATGCCCATCGTGGCAACTTTGATTACCGCATTTGGGCTGAAATATTTTGGTGTAAATACTTTTAAAATCGGGGGTTAATGCCGCCTCGGTAGGTTTAGTGGCAGTGGTGGTATTACTTTCGGCAAACGGATTAGGCGGTAAATCTTCGGTTTTCTTTTTGCACGAATAAATAATAGACACTAAACCTATTGTTATACATGTATAATAAATTATTTTTTTCATTGCAAGGAATATTTTAAACGTAATTCGTAATTTTTAATTCGTAATTGACTTTATATCTAACTACTAAGGCTTCGACTACGCTCAGCCACCGTATATTATCTAAACAAATGCACTATTTAACACACTACCCATACGTGAGCGGTATTGGCTCGGAATATCTACATCAAAGCCTAAGGCGTGCGCTATGGTAGGCACTATATCTATGGTTTCGCCCTCTATACTATTTACTATTTTGTTTTGATTAATAACACCTGCTGGCCCAAGCATCATACAAAATATTTCGCGGCTTCCACCCTCGTCAGTATGGTCTAAGGCTTGTCGTCCGTAGGCATCTACTATGCTGTTGGGTACATTATTACGCCCATGTTCTGGCACGGCTATAAGTAGTGTATCGTTCATTAAACCTGGTGTGCTTTGTATGGTTTGCCATAGGTGCGCAAAAGCATAATCGGCCTTTCCCAAATTATTACAATAGCGTGTAAAGTTGCTATGCGCAATATCTACATCGGTCATGTTTACTACTAATAATTCGGGCTTAAATTCTTTTAGCACCTCTTCTGCCATCATTACATTGTGCATATCGCCGTTCATTCCTGTGGCTAAATTCCACGGATTGTTGTATTGCCCGCCTTGTAATTTTGTCCAAGTTTTGGCAAAAAAATCGTTGAGTTTAGCACGGTCGGCAGTAGTGTTATCAATGGTTTCGGCATTGAGGCTTTTTTGAGTAAAATTTTTGTTAAAGAAATTTTGCAAACCTGCTATTTGTGCTTGTTCGGCGGTGTTAAATATTTTGGGGCTGCTTAATTCGAGGTTGCTATCGTAGTTAAATAAATTATAAGGTTGCATATAATTAGCACCGTACTGTGCACCGTACTCTACATCGGTACTAAAGTTAAGCGACATGTTAGGCCCCAACGAATTGCTTATCCACCAGGCATTTAGCGCATTATTAGTAGCTGATGAATGCTTGCGATAATATTCAAATATAGTGGGCGTGTTGGGGTGTGTTTTTATATCTAAAGTAGTGTCGGTGTAGGTACCCGTTATTAATGCTGTGTTGCCATTAAAATGCCCTGTGGGGCCTTGTGCGTATCTAAACTGCTTAAATAATGTACCGTAGGTCTGCAAGGGCGTTGATGATAGTGGCGTTAATACATCTATACCACTGGCAATATCTCCACTTATGGTTTCGGTACCAGCAAGCATGTTGCGCATAAGGTTACCATCGGCTTTTATTACCGATTCCAAATTGCGTATGCCACCTGCAAACATGCAAAATACTACATGATTAACTTTGCGTACGCCAGTGCTTGCAAACAAGCGTCCGCTGGGCAATATGTAAGGGCTAGCAATAATGCCTGCAGTAGTAAGTGCGGTGTTTTTTATAAAATTACGACGGTTCATTTTTTAGTTTTTTTATTACATAAATGTAGTAGTAATTTATGAAACTAATACGCTTTTATTGTTTGTTAAAACTTTATGCAAGGTAACGATCCTATTCACCCACCCCGCCACTTCGACTACGCTCAGTGCACCGCCTTTGGGCACCCCTCCAGCGGAGGGGAATGCGAGGCGTGATTATAGCACTTCCCCTCCTGCAGAGGTGTGTCAAAGGCGATGTACTGAGCGAACGAAGCCGAAGTGGTGGGGTTTGGGTTTAAAACTTTATGCAAGGTAACATAGCTACGTTACGTGGGCGGGTCATACCTCCTGCAACACCACCACTAGACGCTGCGCTTAACCATGCACTCATACTATAGGCATCTGGATTACTTACTGGAAGTATAGCTGCTAGGTTAGTACCTGAAAAATTCGCTGCTGTATAAGGCGCTACGACAGCGTCAATACCTTGATTAATATTACAATTCCCTGTTTTTCCCTGTGGCGCATAAATTCCATATCCACCACCATCATCATCATTTACTGTTAAAGTTCCTTTTTGCCCAGTTCCTATAATCCTTCCTGCATCTGCACCTTTTGCTGTTCCGCCAGCGTTATCTACCCCACGTACAAACTCTCCACGTAAGTCGGGCAAGTTAAATGTTGTAGCTCCATCTCCCACACCATATAGCGTACCTATGGCTGTAAATAACTCAGCGTAGGTAGTGCGGTTTACGGCTTGTCCTGCGCATGCTAAGTAGCCGTGTGGTGCAGTAGCATTGGCAAAATAATTAACCGTACCTGCGCTTACGCTTACACAATCCCATATAGCACCGTCGTAATAATAGTAGCCTTTAAGGTCAGTGTCATATACTTGTAAACCTGCAATGGGTGCTACTATTGCTTTGCGTTGTACGCTAGTCATACGTGGCATAGCAAAACCACTGGTGGTGCTTGCTACGTCTAGCTTTGCCGAATTACTTGGTGAGTTGTTACCTACACCTACGTTTTGGTTAGATTTTAATGTAAGTATGGGAGTGGTAGGAGTTAAAGTGCCTGGCGTTTCATCTACAAAAAATTTCATACCTGCTGGGTTTGGCCCTGTAATTTGGCTATCATAAGTTATAAAACCCGATTTATTTGCACCTCCGCCTGTACCCTCCAATTCCATAGCAGGAAATGTTGCTTTCAGTTTTAATGCCTTTCCATAACCTGCGGGCAATGAGATGTCGGCAGTCTCAATGTTTAGTTTGTAATCGGGGGTTGTTGTTCCTATACCTACGTTACCCGTAGAGGTAATATTAAATCGGGGAAGGTTACCCGCGGTTAAATCCGAAACGCTAAAATTACCACTTCCTGATGGAAATCCGCTATATATATTATAAATTCGACCACCAGCCACAACATCATTTAACTGGAGTACAGGACCATTTGCTAAATCTCCATTTAAACGAAGATAACCTCTATTAGCCACTCCGTCTCCTATAGTTAATGGTGCTGTTGGCGCATTTGTTCCTATACCTACATTACCAGCACTTGTAACCCGCATACGTTCTATACTATTAGTACGTGTTACAAAATCTTGTGCATCGGTAGTACCTACAAAGTTGGTGGCAGGTGTTGTGCCACTATTGCCTGTAAGCCCCCAATATAAGGCATTAGCAGGGTTAAGTGTTGTGGGTATAACATCGCCATTAACATCTGTACTAAGTGCTGTAGCATTAGGCAAATTAGTAAAACGCAAACCCGAGTTACCTGCTGTACCGTGGGTTATTTCTAGTTTGTTGGCGGGCGCAGCTGTACCTATACCTACGTTATTTGAAAAATAATTTTGAGTTTCGTTTTCAATATAAACACCATAGCGCGTTCCTGTGGTCGTAGCTGTAGGATTTAGGTCTAAGCCCAAACCATATACTACACCTGTCGCTAATAATGAACCTCCCGAGCCTTTAAAGATATAATAACCATTGCTACTTTGTGGTGGAATTTCTACATTTAAACCTATTCTTAACGGATTAACAGTTCCTGCAAATCCTGTAGGTTCATATATATGTGTGCGAGCATTAGGTGTTGTTGTACCAATACCAACATACCCATTTTCTGTTATTCGTACACGTTCGTTTGGCGAAATAGTACCTATTGGTGTAGTATAAAATACCATATCTCCACCCGATGCTGTAGCGGTAACATTTTCTTTTGCTAAAATTCTAATATTAGCAACAGGCGGACGGTTAGCGCCACCATCTGAGGCTTCAAAAGTAAGAGAACCTACCCAGTCTCCATTTAATACTGCTGTTGGCGAAGCTTCTGTACCATTGTATCTTGTTTGTACATAATTAGGAGCTGTGCCCCATCGCTTTAGGGACATGTGGTTTTTTACGTTTAGTTGATGTCCAAAATCATACAATGTATTGTCAGCATATCCAATACTTACACGTCCGTTGGTGCGCACACGCATATTTTCTACACCATTAGTTTTAAATACTAAATCTTGTGCATCGGTAGTACCTATAAAATTAGTGGCTGCGTTTGTACCTGTGTTACCAAGTAGTTCCCAAGCATTACCTGTGCCTATGCCTACCCATTGTGTACCGTTCCAGTAATAATAGCCTGGCTTTACACCATTAGCGCCAACTGTAGTGTTAGTGTTAAATACCAACAAACTAAGTGCGGGCGTAGTTATTGGTGCTGCTACGGTAACGTCTGTTAATACTATACGTGGTATAAGCAAACCGCGGTTGGTGTGGGTAATATCTAATATTGAAGAGGCATCGGGCACAGAAGTATTTATACCTACGTTTTGGGCTTGCAAAGAAGATGTAAAATAACAGATGCTAGTTATAAAAAATAGCGTGTTTACTAGACGCATAAACCCACCCCTAACCCCTCCACGGAGGGGAATTCGCGGTGTGATTATGTTAGTGGTTAAAACGTAATTCGTAATTTTTAATTCGTAATTTATTTCAGCTTTCATAGTATGGATATTGTTGTTGTTATTGGATATTTATTTAATACGGCTAATAT
>JBEBIC010000201.1:0-5219 GCA_040080595.1 Bacteroidia bacterium
CAGGTGGTTCTATTGTAAATTAAGTTGGCTTAATTTAGCTAGTTTCTTTTAATTTAAAACGGCGTTAGCACCATGTGCTAACGCCGTTTCAAATTAATGATAATACTGTAAATTATTTAACAGCCAATTCAGCTTCTGCTTTAGTTTCTTCTTTTTCTTCGCTGTTATCCAAATCAATTACGATAGGAGTAGCTATACAAATAGATGAGTATGTACCAATAACAATACCTACTAACAATGCAAACGAGAACCCACGTATAACTTCGCCACCAAATAAGAATATAGCTAATAACACTATAAATATAGTTGATGAGGTAAGTACTGTACGGCTTAATGTAGCATTTAACGCATAATTAATAACTGATTTCTTTTCGGTACCATATACATTATTTTTACCTTTTTCGCTCAAGTACTCTCTAATACGGTCAAATACCACTACAGTATCCGTCATTGAGTAACTCATTACGGTAAGTATAGCCGCAATAAAGTGTTGGTCTATCTCTAACGAGAATGGTAATATACCGTGCAATAATGTGTACACAGATAATACTATAGCAACGTCGTGTACCAATGCTAATACCGCACCTAAGCCGTATTGCCATTTTTGGAAACGTATCAAGATAAACAAGAACATTATTACACATGATAATAACACTGCATACAATGCTGATTTTTGAATATCGTCAGCAATTGTTGGCCCTACTTTTTGCGAGCTTACTATATCGTACTTCAAGCCTGTTTTAGCTAAACCTTCGTTTATTTTTGCTTCTACTGTAGCGTCTGCAGCTTCAGTATTTTCTTGTATTAAGTAAGTAGTTGTTATTTTTACTTGCTTGTCGCCACCAAATGTTTTTACTTCTGGCGCACTTTCCAATACTGGTGTTAATGCAGTGCGTACATCTTGCGCAGCAACTACGTTATCAAATCTAACTTGGTACGAACGACCACCTTCAAAATCAACACCATAATCAAACCCACGTACAAAAAACGATATAATACCAGCAGCTATTATTGCTCCCGAGAACATATAATACTTGCTACGGCTTCCAACAAAGTTGATATTTACACCACTAAACAACGATTTAGTTGCAGGTGTAGAGAATGATATATCTTGATTTTTACGCAACATATATTCAAACACCAAACGAGTAATAAATATTGCTGAGAATAATGAAGTTAATATACCAATAATCAAAGTAGTAGCAAAACCCTTAACTGGTCCTGTACCATATAAGAATAATACTACACCCAATAATAATGTAGTAATGTTACTGTCTAATATTGATGACATTGCCCCCTTAAAACCATCGCTAATAGCATTGGCAAGAGCAGTACCTTTGTTTAATTCTTCTCTAATACGTTCAAATATCAAAATATTAGCATCAACAGATAAACCAATAGCTAACACAATACCTGCAATACCTGGTAAGGTAAGTACCGCACCTATTGAGGTAAGTACACCCATTATAAAGAATACGTTGGTTATTAAAGCTAAGTTAGCTACCCAGCCCGCTTTAGCGTAGTAAAACGCCATAAACACCAATACCAACGCCAAGGCAATACCAAAGGATAGCATACCCGAACCTATAGCTTCTTTACCTAAACTTGGACCTACAATAGCCTCTTCAACAATACGTGCTGGAGCTGGCATTTTACCTGCTTTAAGTATGTTAGCCAAATCTTTTGCTTCGTTAATAGTAAAGTTACCTGTAATAGATGAACGCCCACCCGAAATTTCGGCTTGTACCGTAGGGAACGAATACACACGGTTATCTAACACTATGGCAATAGATTTACCAATGTTATCCTTAGTTAAACGTTTCCATATTTGTGCACCATCAGGGCTCATTGCCATAGAAACTTCTCCTTTAGCACCATTTTGTCCGTAATCACCACTTGCATCAGCAATAGCACCACCGTCTAATGGAGCTTTACCATCGCAGCTTGATGCTTTAATAGCTACTAATTGTAAAAATTGTCCTTCTTTATCTACTGTTTTAGCATTCCAAAGAAAACGCAAATCGCGAGGAAATACCGATTTTACACGAGCGTCGCTCAATAATTCGTTAATTTTAGCGGTATCTTTAATAGCGCTCATACCCACTACAGGGCCTTCGCCTGCCATAAATCCTTTTTCGGTTTGATATACTGCAGGTTGCATGTATTGGAACAACGGGTTTTCATCACGTAATTTTTGTGTTGAATCTGCTTTGCTCATTGGGCCTTTTTTCTCTGCCTTTAATGCTGCTAAACCTGTTTTTGCTACAGTTGCAGTATCTTTAGTTTCGGTAGTTGCTACTGCTGTAGTATCTTTAATTTCTTCAGTACCGTTTGCTTTGCGTAATGCAGCTATTTTTTTGTTCGCTTCTACCAATAAGTTAGCTATATTGTCTTTTTGATTGTCGTATGTTTCCCAAAACTCTAAGTTAGCAGTACCTTGCAATAATTTACGTACACGCTCTGGTTCTTTTACCCCTGGTAATTCTACCAATATACGACCCGAGTTACCTAACAACTGTATGTTGGGTTGTGCTACACCAAATTTATCAATACGAGAACGAATAATATTAAACGAACGGTCTATAGCTCCTTTAGCCTCTTCGTTTATTACTGCCAATACTTGGTCGTTGGTAGATTGGAAAGTAACTCTGTTTTTTAACTCCAACGTAGTATATAATGTTGCTAATTTTTGACCAGCAGCCACTTCGTTAAATGCTTTACCAAATAAGGTTACAAAGTTTTCTTGACTGTTTTTTTGCATTTCTATTGCACGAGCAATAGCAGCATTTAACTTTACGTCTTGTGGATTGTTTGAAATGTTTTTGATTAAATCAACCAATGAAATTTCCAAAGTAACGTTCATACCTCCTTTTAAGTCCAAACCTAAGTTCAGTTCACGCTCTTTAACATCGCGGTAGGTATATTTTTTAAACCCTGAATTGTACACGTACTGACCCTGCATAGAGTCCAAATAAGTTTGTTTTTTCGCTTCTTTGTCATTGGCAAAGCCATTGGCAAATTCAGTTGCGTTGCTTTCTACATTACGACTTACCCACGTAAATGATAATTGAAAAATACATGCCACGGCAAACGCTATGGCTAAAAATCGAATGGCTCCTTTACTTTGCATTAGTTTGTTTAATTATTTGGTTTTTAGTTGTTTATTGTGTGTGTTGATGTTTTTAATAGTTGGCGAATATAAATAAAAAAACTCAAAACTACAGTTATAATGTAATTTTGAGTTTTTAGGATTGAAAAACAGGTGTTTTACGCCCCCAATAATTTTTTATACCATGGTTTTTTGTCTTCGTCATTAGCATAGCCTGCTGAGTAACTGTAACCATACACATAGCTGTAACCGTAGCCATACAAGTATCCATAAGCTCCGTTGTAGTTGCGAGTATTGTTGCGTTTTACTCCGTTAAGTATGTACGACACTTTTTCTATGTTATTTATTTTAAATATCTCCTCTGCGTTTTCAACTGATCGTTTATTAGAGTAGCCCGTGTTAAGTACAAATATATTAGCATCGGTATAGCGCATGAGTACTATACCGTCAGTTATTAGACCAATGGGAGGCGTGTCTAGTATTAAATAATCGTAATGGTCTTTAGCATAAGCTATTAAGTCTTGCATACGGTTACTTAATATAAGGTCAGATGCGTTAGGTGGAATAGGGCCACACACAATGGTACTCATATTCTCTATACTTGTTGGTTTTATTACCCCTTCAATAGGCAATTGTCCTGATAGATAATTACTCATACCCACGTCCGACAGTACGTTTAAGCCTTTGTGTACCTTGGGGCGGTGCATATCCATTTCTACCACCAATACTTTTTTGCCCGCTTTGGCAAGCATTGTAGATAAGTTAAGTGAGCAAAATGTTTTTCCTTCACCAGGGTTGTAAGACGTAATAAGTATAACTTTTGATTTTTTTTCTTGATTAATTAAATATTCTAAGTTGGTTCTAAATGTCCTAAACGACTCGGTAACAGGGGCTTTGGGGTTAGAGTTTACTACAAGATATGATGATAGTGTTTCTTTAGCCTGTTGTATTTCGGCTATTATAGGGCGATGCGTGGCTAATTTAAGTTCATCTACACTTTCTATTTTATCAAAAAATAGTACTCGCAAAAACACAACTATCAAACTAAGTATAGCCGCCATACCTATAAAATAACCTATAATTTCTTTTTTGTTAGGGGCTACCACGCCTATGTTGCGCGCTACCTCTACTATTTTGGTTTCGGGTACTAAGCCTGCTTTTGTAATAATGGTGTTGGCTCGTTTCTCCAACAAAAACAAATACATTTTTTCATTTACTTGTAACTTACGTTGTATATTAAGTATATCGCGTTCTTTTTTGGGTATTGTTTTAATGTTGTTTTCGTACGTACCTATTTGCTTTTGTACTCTGCCACGTGCTCCTATCAAAGCTTTTCGCAAATTAATAAGATAAGTAAGCAAGTTAGTTTTTACTCTTTCCATTTTACCGTCCGTAATTTTTAATGCCTCGTTACCTTCGTTGGTAGAGTACATTTGGTTTATACGAGCTATTTGCATAGTGTATAATTCGTTTACACTTTTGGTTAAAAAAGCATCGTCGTTTAACACATAAACCGATGGTGGCAAAAGCACAGGATCTTTGTTTTCTACTATGTATTTCTCCAGCGCATCTATAGTTCCTAACTTCAAATTAAGCTCTGTACTTTGTCCGTCGTAAGCACTTAATTTGGTAAAATAATCTTTTTCTTGCTCATCTAAATCTAGTATAGATTTAGATGATTTGTAGTTTTCTAAATTATCTTCAATACCAGTAAGTACGCCAGTTACCTCCTCTAATTGTTTGTCAATATAACGTAAAGTATTATCACTTATTTGATACTTTGTTTCCAATGTGTTTTCGGTGTATAACAAAGTTAGCGTGTCCAAAAATGTAACCGCACGTTGTGGTATTTCATCTCGTACAGTTATACTCATAATAGTGCTTGATCCTGCAACGGCAGCAGTTATGGAGTTTTTAAATTTATTGGTAAGTGTTACCTTATCGTGGAATACTACGTAATAGTTTATTTCCTCTAATTGTTTTGCGCTTTGTTGCGTAATGTTTGGTGCTGTAGCTTTTATTATAAAAATATCGTTTGAGAATACTTCGTTGTATTTTATTTTATCTACACGCTCTACACCATTAAATGTGTATTTAAGCTCAATATAAG
>JBEBIC010000202.1:0-5209 GCA_040080595.1 Bacteroidia bacterium
GTACTATAGGGGCTTCGATAAACTCAGCCACCATGAAAGGAATATATTTTACGTTTTTTCGCCAACTTATATAAGCTATTAAGCAAATACTCGGCGTACCCAACGAGGAACAACAATAGCACCCATTATTAAATACGGATAGTACGATAGCATACGCCATAACAAAGCCAATGCTACCGTTAGCCCAGCATTATTAATAAACTCGCCATAAAAATTACCAAACGACAATTCGGCTAAGCCCGCACCGCCAGGTGTGGGCGTACCCATCATTAATATTCCTACTACTATTTGACGTGCAAATAATAATAAATGATGTACATCTGCCGCTGTTGAAAACGCTGCTATTACGCAATTTACGATAGTAAAACGTGCTGTCCACGAAAGTACAGTTGCAGCAAAACCACCTAGGTAATACATAGCCGATTCTTTTTTTAATTCCTTAGATGCCACTATAAGTTCATCGCCAGTAGTTACCGCTTTGGCTTGCCAACGTTGCAAAAATGGGATTGAAAATAATTTTTGCAATCCTTTTTTTACAGCACTTGCATTTACAAACAAGGCATAGCCCACTACTATTTTATAAAAAACTACCAAGCCATATATGCTCCAAAATGCGCTATGCAAGGCCTCACTATTACTTATAATTTGTACCGAATTAGTTACGTTATAAAACAACTGTTGCTTAGTAAATATAGCGTACAACACAGGTGCGCCTACTATAAAAAACAATCCGTCGAAAAAGCTGGTAAGTAGCACAATAGCTGCACTTTTGCCCAATGGTATTTTTTCTTTGTGTATGGCAAATATTGCAAATGCAAAGCCACCACCAATAGCACCAGGGGCTACGGCACTTGCAAACTCCCAACAAAAAACTACTTCAAAACATTGTTTCCACGATAGATGTGCTTTGCTTAATACGCGTAAACGTATCATGTAAGCAAAGTCGCGCAAGGCAAGCATACCTAAGGCTACGGCTATAGCTAGGGTGGAGGTAGTGGTCCAATGTATATTGCTAAATGTATGTGTATCTATTTTAATGTACAGCATATATCCTACTGCGCTTAAACCAAGGAGTATGGGTATTATTATTTTTTTTAGACTGATGTATTTTAGTACATCATTTACTGCGGGCTTTACAGGCATTGTTATTTTTATATTTTTGTTAAATATAAATAAACCCACCATACCATGTCTAAAAATAAAACAACCTTTTTTTACCTAAGTACTTGCCGTACCTGTACTAAAATAATGGAACAATTAAACTTGCCTAAAGAGGTAGTGTTACGAGAAATAAAATCGGAAGGCATTACCCCCGATGAGCTAAGCGCAATGCACGCTTTGGCAGGTTCGTACGAAAGTTTATTTAGTCGCAAAGCCATGAAATATCGCTCCTTAGGTTTAGATAAAATGGAACTAACCGAAGCCGATTACAAAAAATATATTTTGATGGAATACACGTTTTTAAAACGCCCTGTACTTATTGCCAATACTAGCATACATATAGGCAATGCGGGCGCTACCATTAAAGCAGCGTACGAGGCATTGCATGGCAAATAACCTATGTGCGTTACGCTGTGAATAACATTGTGCTACACACTATTATTTTTAAATAAAAAACCTCAAATTTGTTATACATCATTTACAAAACACTAAGTAAATAAATGATGTGTAACTACTAAAAAACAATAAAACATAAAACTAATAAAGATGAATCCTAAAGGCAAACTAATCATTATTGGGGGGGCGGTTGATAAAGGAAGTTTTACCGAAAAAAACTTCGATTCGAAGATTGAAAACAATATCAATTTTTTTGAAGAGGGAATTTTAAAACGTATTTTAAAAGAATCTAAACACGGTAACGAATCGCGTATTGAAATTATAACTACAGCATCAAAAATACCCGATAGTGTTGGTCCTGAATACTTACGTGCGTTTGAATACTTGGGAGCTAGTAATGTAGGTGTACTTAAAATAGAAAACAGAGAAGATGCCAATAACGAAGAAAATGTAGCACGTATGAAAGCTGCCGATACCGTAATGTTTACAGGTGGCGACCAATTGCGTTTAACATCAATATTAGGAGGAACTCCGTTTGAAGAAGTATTGTTGCACAAATATTTACACGAAGAGTTTGTATATGCAGGCACATCGGCAGGCGCAGCAGCAGCCAGCAATAGTATGATATACCAAGGCAGCAGTAGCGAAGCATTGCGCAAAGGCGAAGTAAAAATAGCAAGTGGTTTAGGTTTAATAAACGATGTAATTATTGATACGCATTTTGTACAACGTGGGCGCATTGGACGTTTGTTTCAAGCCGTTACGGCTAACCCCAAAGTATTGGGAATAGGCTTAGGAGAAGATACAGGCTTACTCATCATTAACTCGCACATGGAGGCAATAGGTTCGGGTTTGGTAATATTAGTTGATGGTAGAAGCATACGCAACACTAACCTTACGCAAGTAGAATTAGGGCAACCCATAAGCATAGAAAACTTAGTAGTACACGTATTGGGTAATCATGATTTGTACGACTTAAAAACCCACAAAATGACTATTAGAGAGAGTGTATCTCACTAATTAAAACACACAACACTACCATTACACAGTACCAATGAAATACTTAATAATAGGGCTTGGCAACGTAGGCAACGAATATGCGCACACACGCCACAATATAGGGTTTGATGTGTTAGATGCTTTAGTAAAAGGCACTGACGCATCATTCTCGCTTGACCGCCACGCCCATGTAGCACAGCTAAAACACAAAGGGCGTACTTTGGTATTGGTAAAACCTACTACCTATATGAACCTAAGTGGCAAAGCGGTTAAGTATTGGATGCAAGTCGAAAAAATAGAACTAGAAAATGTATTAGTGATAGTTGATGATTTGGCACTACCTGTAGGTGCTATACGCATACGCACCAAAGGCTCGGACGCTGGGCACAACGGACTTAAAGACATACAAGCTACACTTAATACCAACGAATATACACGTGTGCGTTTTGGCATAGGAAATGATTATGCTAAAGGACAACAGGCCGATTTTGTATTAAGTAAATTTAAACCCGATGAGCAAACTATCATTAACGAAAAAATAAATGTATGTGTTGATGTTATAAAATCGTTTTGCACGGCAGGTATAAATAATACAATGAACGCATTTAATAATAAGTAAATTTATACCGTTTTTAAAACCTATACTTATGTGTAAAACTATTTTGCTAATTTCTTTTGTACTACTTGCTAACGTTGGCTTTAGCCAAACTAATTGTGGTACGTTACACCTTAGTCAAGGTACTAAAATAACGCAACAAGTAGAGTTGTACCAACAACAAAACGAACTGCTTAAAAAAACAAAAGGCTACAGAGTACAAATACATTTTGGCAGTAATAGAACAATAGCTAGCGAAGCCAAAACAAAATTTATGCAAATGGAAAATAAGCATGTAGCTTACGAAATATATCAGCAACCCAACTACAAAGTGCGTGTGGGCGATTTTAGAACACGCATTGAAGCCTATCAATTTTTGCAACAAATACACACCACCTTTCCCAATTCTTTTTTGGTAGAAGATGATATAAATTTCCCTCCTCTTAATTAATAGAACACTTAGGTAAATGAGTATTACAGACCTTTCTGCATTTATTGCATCGCACACCAAAAACGAATTACTTATATTTATTTCGGCACCATTACAAACCATTTTTATTTGTACCGAAATACTATTAAGTAACCTACACGACCGTAAATTTTACAGTATAAAAGATACCATTACCAACTTGTACTTAATGGTACTTAACTTTGGTTTAGATATACTTTTACTAGCCGTTATAACCTTGCCTATACTTACGTGGGCATGCCAATACCATTTATTTACTATTAACAACAGCATGGTGTATTGGTTGGTATTGTTGGTTGCCGAAGATTTTATGTTTTACTGGGAACATTATTTTGACCACCGCATACGTTTTTTTTGGGCAGTACACGCTACACACCACAGTTCCGATTTTTATAACCTTACGGTAGGTTTTCGTAGTAGTGTGTTTCAGCCGTTGTACCGTTTTATTTATTTTTTACCCTTAGCACTTATGGGTTTTAAAGCTTTAGATATAATGTTTATGTATAGTTTTACTCAAATATATGGTATATTAATACATACGCAAGGTGTAAATAAATTGGGCTTTTTGGAACACATACTAGCTACACCAAGTCACCACCGTGTGCACCATGCCAGCAACACCAAGTACTTAGATAAAAATATGGGTATGGTATTTATATTTTGGGACAAATTATTTGGTACGTTTCAATCCGAATTACCCGAAAGTGAATATCAAAAAATAGAATACGGTTTAACCCACAAGTTAGCCAATACAGGGCCTGTAAACACAGTGTTTCATGAGTTTATAGCCATAGCCGATGATTGGAAACGTAATGTTGATTTTAAAACAAAACTACGTTACACATTTATGCCACCAGGTTGGAGCCACGATGGGAGCCGCCAAACAAGTAAAGAACTGCAAGCCGAAGAGTTACTGGCGGAGCAAATTAATAAACTGTAGTTGTCATTGTAAAACAACCGTAACCAAAGACAAACGAAGAGTTGATGACAGAGAAATTCCCAACAATAAATAGCACACTTTCATCCAATGAACTTGGCAAAGTCATTCAACAAAAATATGGACTAAGCGATAAGACCGAATGTAGCATATTTCGACTTGCTATGAACCATTTATACATTGTTCAAAATGATGAAAATAAATTTGTTTTTAGAGTTTATACACATAATTGGCGCACAAAATTAGAAGTTGAAGAAGAACTAAGACTTTTGCTTCACTTAAAAGAAAGCAACCGACAAGTTGCATTTCCAATAGCAGATAAATTCAATAAATTCATTCAAGAAATTGAAGCGCCAGAAGGAAAAAGATATGGCGTTTTATTTTCATACGCCAAAGGAATAAAGACTGCAAAATTTTCGCCCGAAACAAGCTTTTTAATTGGACAAGCATTAGCAAAGGTTCATCAATCCACAGAAAAGTTTGAACTAGCAAGAATATCTTACAACACACAAAACTTACTTGACAACTCTGTTTTAAAAATAAAAAAGTTCTTTAATAAAAATAATAGCGAGATTGAATTTTTGGATAAACTGTCTGTTTTTTTAACTTTAAAAATTGACAATATTGATAAGCCAAAAATGAGATGTGGAAG
>JBEBIC010000024.1:0-21465 GCA_040080595.1 Bacteroidia bacterium
CTTTTCTATTTTACAAGCAGCAATTCTTCCTAAATAAAAAATAACTATTTCTGATTTTAATTTTAATTGTCCGTCATCTGTTTTTAATTCTTCTTCATTTATTTTAGACTTAATTAAAGCGTTGAAACTTTAATTTGAGTACTCCCAATAATGCTTCTTTAAATATACTTGAACCCATTTTACTTGTGCCTAACTTGCGGTCTTCAAACACTATGGGTACTTCTACTATTTTAAATCCTTTGAGTAAGGTGCGGTATTTCATCTCTATTTGAAACGCATAACCTGTAAACTGTATTTCGTTGAGCGGAAGTGTTTCCAAGGTTTTACGAGCATAACACTTAAAACCTGCGGTGGTATCTTTTACATTTATCCACAAAATGCTACGCACATACACTGAGCCAAAATAGCTCATTAATATACGTCCAATAGGCCAGTTTACTACCTTGCCACCTTTTATATAGCGTGAACCTACTGCTAAGCCTGCATTGTTGCTTATACATGCTGCTAGTAAGCGTGGTAAGTCTTGCGGTTTGTGGCTAAAATCGGCGTCCATTTCAAATATATAATCGTATTTGCGTTCCAATGCCCACTTAAAACCCGCTATATATGCAGTACCTAAGCCCAATTTGCCTGTGCGCTGTACCAAATGTAAGGCAGTGTTACTTTGTTGCATTTCTTTAACAATGGCAGCAGTTCCATCAGGCGAACCATCATCTATAATCAATACCTCGTAACCTTCGTTAAGTGCAAACACAGCATTAACAATGGCTGCAATGTTTTCTTTTTCGTTATAAGTAGGTATTATTACTAATGCTTGCATTGGTTTTTAGGGCTTATGTGTATAGTTATTAATTGGGTTAAAAGTAGTTTTTTTTTGAGAAGTTTATGCTTTTGTAACGCCGTATTTTTTACTATTTTCACGGCATATATTTTTACACTAAAAAATGAGCAATAAAATAAAATTTGCAATAGTAGGACAAGGACACATAGGTAAGCGCCATGCCGAAATGATACGCCGCCACCCCGAGGCACAATTAGTAGCTGTGTGCGATGTTTTATCAAAAGAAAAACTAGGCATAGCAGACTGTACAGAGGCTTTTTACAATACAATAGATGAGTTGCTACTTGCCCACCCCGATGTGCAAGTAATAAACATAGCTAGCCCCAATGGGCTACACGCCGAGCATGCACTTAAAGCCTTAGAGGCTCAAAAACATATTGTATGCGAAAAGCCAATGGCACTAACCAAAGCCGACTGCGAAACCATTATATACAAAGCGCTTAACGTGCACAAGCAAGTGTTTTGTGTAATGCAAAACCGCTACAGCCCACCAAGCGAGTGGATAAAAAGCGTAATAGACCAAAAATTATTGGGCGATATATACACCGTGCAACTTAATTGCTACTGGAACAGAGACGACCGCTATTACAAAGCCGATGGCTGGAAAGGCAAGCAGGACTTAGACGGTGGCACATTGTTTACGCAGTTTTCGCACTTTATAGATATTATGTATTGGCTATTTGGCGATATAAAAAATATACAAGCCAAGTTTAACGATTTTGCACACGCACATAGTACTGATTTTGAAGACTCGGGCTTAATAAGTTTTGATTTTGTAAACGGAGGTATGGGCTGTATTAACTACAGTACCGCCGTGTGGGACACTAATCTTGAAAGTAGCCTTACCGTAGTAGGTAGCACAGGCAGTGTAAAAATAGGCGGGCAATACATGAACGAAGTAGAGTACTGCCACATAAAAGATTATACCATGCCTACACTTGCACCTACCAACCCAGGCAACGACTACGGCGCATACAAAGGCTCGGCAGCTAACCACCATTACATAATAGAAAACGTAGTAGATGTGCTACAAGGCCGTAATACCATTACCACCAACGCCCTAGAAGGACTTAAAGTAGTAGATATTATTGAGCGTATTTACGCCCTGCGCAAGGCGGACAGAAAGAGTTAGGGGAATGGAAAACGAACAAAAATATAACCTACAAATTATCTCATCAGAAAATACTCCTGCTGAAGATACTCCTGCTGAGAATACTGAGAATCCAGCCCTTAGTGGGGCATCTGCTAATATTTCAAATAATAGCATTGTTATAACTCCACAAAATTTTATTAACACTGTTTTAATAAATGAATTGAAAGCAGTTGTAAAAATATCTCCGTGGCTTGGAGCTACTTGTATAGCTAATGGGATTGAATTTTTAGGTAAGTGTATAGATACTGAAAATCCAACTAATTGGAATACTAGAGATTTTTCCAAAAAGAATTTTAATGCCGCTATTGATAAACTTACTTCACTAAGTAAATATAGAAATTGTCGTGTTAATTTGTATACCGAATTTAGATGTGGGCTTGTACACGCTTCAGTTCCAGGCTGTAAAATTACACTATCAGATAAAACAGAATCGCATACAAATTTAGCCACTAGTCCAATTAATCTTAATGTTAACGATTTATATAATGATTTTAAAAATGCATGTGAAGAAGTAATTAACATGGAATTTGAGAATATTCCAAACAAAATGAATACCCCATTTATATACGTCAATCCACAAGCATAAAATATACAGACAAATATGCAAACCTTACTCACTTCTAACATAGCTAAAATAAACGCATTGTGTGCGTTTGGGTCGGTATGTACTACTCGTTATTCCTCCTTGTCATACTGAGGCACGAAGTATCCTCTTTTAAATTTAGCTCCTTCCTTCGTCAGGATGACAAAACGGAAATAGCATAACGAATAAAACATTAATTTCAACAGCTCAAAAAACGTACATTATTTAGATAAGCATACAACCCAAAAATGATAAACAAAATATTAAACAAAGAAGCCACTATAGCCGTAATAGGTTTGGGCTATGTAGGATTACCAATAGCTCTCGCATTTGCACGCAAAACCAAAGTTATTGGTTTTGACATTAACGAAGAGCGTGTAGCTATGATGCGCAATAACATTGACCCTTCGCAGGAATTAACAGCCAATGATTTTGCTAATTGTGATATTGAATTTACTACATCGATAGATGTATTGCGCAAAGCCAACTTTTTTATAGTGGCTGTACCTACACCTATCAATGAGCATAACTTGCCTGACCTAAAACCCTTATTGGGCGCATCGCGCAGCGTGGGTAAAGCATTAAAAAAAGGCGACTATGTAGTGTATGAATCTACCGTGTATCCAGGCTGTACTGAGGAAGATTGCATACCTGTATTAGAAGAACTTTCGGGCTTAAAATACAACACGGATTTTAAAGTAGGATACTCGCCAGAGCGCATTAATCCTGGCGATAAAGAACATACAATTACCAAAATATTAAAAATAGTTTCGGGCGGTGATGCCGAGAGTTTGGACGTAATAGCCAAAACTTACGAAATAATAGTAGAGCCAGGTGTACACCGTGCAAGTAGCATAAAAGTAGCCGAAGCCGCTAAGATTATCGAAAACACACAGCGCGACGTAAACATAGCGTTGATGAACGAACTGTCTATAATATTTAGTCGTATGGGTATAAACACTTACGAGGTATTGGAAGCAGCAGGTACTAAATGGAATTTCTTAAAGTTTTCGCCAGGTTTGGTTGGTGGGCATTGCATAGGTGTTGATCCTTATTACCTTACGTACAAGGCGGAATCGTTGGGATACCACGCCAAAATAATTAATAGCGGTCGTTTTATTAATGATAGTATGGGTGGTTATGTTGCCAAAAATTGTGTAAAGAAAATAATAGCCGCACGCAAAAATTTACCCGAAAGTACAGTGCTTGTAATGGGTGCAACATTTAAGGAAGATGTAAGCGATATACGCAACAGTAAAGTTGCCGATATTATTAAAGAATTAAAATCGTATAGCGTAAACGTAGAGGTAATAGACCCACACGCCAGTAGCGATGAGCTTATGCACGAATATGGTTTTGGCTTAACCACACTTAATACTACCAAAAAATACGAAGCCGTAATAGTAGCCGTAAACCACAAGGAGTACAAAACATTAGACGAAGCTTACTTTAAAAACTTACTGTCGGACAATGGTGTATTGGTGGATTTAAAAGGCATGTATCGCCACAGTATAAAGGAACTTACTTACTGGAGTTTATAAATTTTACCTCTTCTCATCTAACTACTATTATCTAATTACTTAAATCTAATATCTAAAACAATGTTAAAAAAACTATTAAGTGCCGCTGCATTACTTACAGCACTAAACACACAAGCGCAAAGCACGTGGGGCTATGATAAAGCCAACAACGCAGATACTAAATGTGAACCCTGCGATAATTTTTATCAGTTTGTAAATGGTGGTTGGAAAGCCAAAAACCCAGTACCAGCAGAGTACTCTCGCTATGGTGTGTTTACGTTGATACAAAATCGTAATCAAGATGCGCTTAAAGGCATATTGGACGGGTACTTAGGCACTAAACAAGTAGCGGGTAGCAATGCACAAAAATTGGCAGATTACTATTATACCGTAATGGATACCAACAAACTAAACGCCGATGGTTACACTCCTATAAAAGGCGATTTAGCTAAGATTGATGCAATTAAAAACTTAAAAGAATACAATGCGTATATAGCTAATATGCACGCCAAAGGGCAAGGCTGGCCGTTTGCATTTTACGTAAGTGCCGATGAAAAAAACAGTAACATGAACATAGGCTACGTAGCACAAAACGGACTAAACCTACCCGAAAAAGAATACTATAGCAAAACCGATGCGAAAAGCGTAGAAATACGTGAAGCATACAAAGTATTTATTACAAAATTATTTACGCTTATCGGTACTACCGAAGCTGTTGCAACACAAAATGCAGCTACCATAGTAGCGCTAGAAACTAAGCTAGCCGAAGTAAGCAAAGGTGCTGTAGAAATGCGTGACCCAGAGAGTATGTATAACGTATATACTTTAGCTTCGTTGCAAAAACTTACACCACACTTTAACTGGGCTACTTATTTTAAAGCATTGAAAGTTGTACCAGGTAAAAAAATAATTGTGGGTGCTCCTAATTATTTAAAAGGGTACGATGCCGTAAGTGCAGCTACACCATTGGCAGACATGAAATTATTATTAAAATTTAACTTGCTTACTGCAGCAGCTAATTATTTGAGCAAAGATTTTGTACAAGCTAATTTTGATTTTAACGAAAAAACATTGCGTGGTACTAAAAAAATGAAACCACGTTGGAAAACCGCAGTTGGCGCTACCGACGGAGCTTTGGGCGATGCACTAGGGCAAGTATATGTAGCTAAATATTTTCCACCTGCAGCTAAAACCAAAATGACCGAACTGGTAAATAACCTTAAAATAGCATTGCGCGAAGACATTAACCAACTAAGCTGGATGAGCGATAGCACACGTGCAAATGCACTTAAAAAATTAGGTACGTTCACTACCAAAATTGGTTATCCTGACACATGGAAAAGTTATGCTACTATGAACATTAATCGTTCATCGTATTGGTATAACTCTAGCCAAGCAGCTTTATACGAAACACGCCGTATGCTAGCAAAATTAGGCAAACCAGTAGATAAAACCGAATGGGGAATGACTACACCAACAGTAAACGCATACTACAATCCTGCATACAACGAAATAGTGTTTCCAGCAGGTATATTACAACCTCCATTTTTTGATTTGAATGCTGATGATGCCGTAAATTACGGAGGAATAGGCGGAGTAATAGGACATGAAATGACACACGGTTTTGACGACCAAGGCGCACAGTACGACGAAAAAGGAAATCTTAACAATTGGTTTGCAGCCGCTGATATGGTTAAGTTTAACGAAAAAAGTAAATGTGTAATTAATCAGTTTAATAACATCGTAGCTATTGATACATTAAAATTAAACGGCGAATTAGTAGTAGGCGAAAGTATTGCCGACTTAGGCGGTATAACCATTGCGTATGCTGCATACAAAAACTCCATAAAAGGAAAACCTGTACCTCCAGTATTAGATGGCTTTACAGGCGACCAACGCTTTTTTATAGGCTGGGCGCAAGGCTGGTGTAGCAACGAGTTAGACCAATCGGTTCGCTTGCAAATAAACACCGATCCGCACCCAATAAGCCGCGAACGTGTAAACGCACCACTAAGCAACAATAAAGCCTTTAGAGCTGCATTTGGTTGCAAAGACGGACAAAAAATGGTAGCTCCAGCAGGCAAAAACTGCGAAATTTGGTAATACCCAATTTATACTGTACCAAAAAAGTCGCCTTGTTATTTTTAAAAATAACAAGGCGACTTTTTTTTGTACTAATTAACTAAATTATTTCCGTCAAATACTACTTACATATTTAATGCACGTTTAGCCGTTGCGTCTAAGCAGGCTTCTTTAAAAGCTTCGGTGTAGGTAGGGTGCGCATGGCTCATGCGCGAAATATCTTCGGCACTTGCTCTAAACTCCATAGCTACTACGGCTTCGGCTATCATATCTGCCGTGCGAGGGCCTATCATGTGTACACCCAATAATTCGTCGGTAGTGGCATCGGCCAACACCTTTACTAAGCCGTCTATGTCCATACTGGCACGTGCTCTACCACTTGCTTTAAAAGGAAACGTACCTACTTTATATTTTTTGCCATCGGCTTTTAATTGTTCTTCGGTATAACCTACGCTTGCTACTTCGGGCCAAGTATATACTACGCCAGGTATTAGCAAATAGTTGATGTGTGGTTTTTGTCCTGCAATAATTTCGGCAAGTGTTACACCTTCTTCTTCCGCTTTGTGCGCAAGCATTGCGCCATCTATTACATCGCCTATAGCATATACACCTGCTACTGTGGTTTCAAAGTGTGGGTTTACTGCTATCTTGCCACGTGGGTCGGTAGCTAAAGCTATTTTTTCTAATCCTAAACCTTCGGTATAGGCTTTGCGTCCTACTGCTACAAGGCATATATCACCTTCAAATGTTACCTCTTCGCCCTTAGCGTTGTCCGCTATTACTATGGCTTTTTTGCCTTTCGCTTTTGCCGATTTTACTTTGTGCGCTAAGAAAAACTCTACTCCTATTTTTGTTAATGATTTTTGTAATTCCTTACCCATGGTTCTATCCATAGTAGGTATTATGGCATCAGCGTATTCTATTACTTTTACTTTAGCACCTAAGCGTGCATATACACTGCCTAATTCTAAACCTATAACTCCACCACCTATCAATACTATTTCTTTGGGTACTGTGGTTAAGTTTAATGCTTCAGTTGATGTTATTACTATTTTTTTATCTAACTCAATACCTGGCAATGTTGATGGTTTAGAACCTGTGGCAATAATAACTTTGGTGGCTTCAAGTTGTGTAATTACACCTTCGGCATTGGTAACATTAAGTATGTTGCGGGTTTCAAATGCACCTGTACCACGCAGTACATCTATTTTATTTTTTTTCATCAAGTAATCAATACCCGCAGTAGTTTGTTTTACCACATCGTTTTTGCGGGCTACCATTTGTGTAAAATTTACTTTTGGTGTATTAATGTCTATACCGTGTTCTTTAAACGTATGTAGCGCATTATGAAAATGCTCTGATGAATCCAACAAGGCTTTAGACGGAATACAACCCACGTTAAGGCAAGTACCACCAAGCGTAGTGTACTTTTCTATTAATGCTACTTTCATTCCTAGTTGTGCACAACGTATTGCACATACATATCCTCCAGGGCCCGAGCCTATTACAGCTACATCGTATTTATTCATTTGTTATAATTGTTTTATTTAAATTTAATATTTAGCACAAAATTAATCTTTTAAGCTGTAATGCCGTATGTAAATTTGTAATTATTTTTAATGCTGTTTTTCAATTAAACTCTAATTATGATTTTAAGATAAGGTATAATAATAATTAAAAATATATTTTTTAATTATAAAAATAACTGTACGTTTGTATCAAATTAATACAATAATCAAAATAATATACTTAACTAATGAAAAAAGCAACAGAAACATCATTCATTTTATTATCGCAAGTAAGCGAATTATGGCAAGACGAAATTAAAACAGAACTTGATAAATATAACTTAACCAACGCAGAGTTCGTGGTACTAAGTAGTTTATTATGGCTTACAGAGCAACAAGAACAAGTAACACAAGTAAATGTGTGTACGTATTCTAACACAAAGCCAATGAATACATCTATAGTATTACGCAAAATACAAAACCGTAAGTTTATACAACGTAAAGAACACCCTGTTGATACTCGTGCAAAATTAATAAACTTAACTGCAGAGGGTACAAAAGTAACTAATGAAATAGTACAAAAAATAGAGGCTATAAATGCTCGTTTCTTTGGTGTATCGGTAAAAGAAGTTGCCGATTTTACCAAGAAATTAAAAGATATACGCGACGCTAAAAAGAAGTAATTAACCCATTTCTTTTTTAGTAATTTAACTAAAGCAATGCCCTAAACTAATTGTGTTTAGGGCATTGCTTTTTTATTTTTCATATAATACACAATACACTTTCGTTTTGTACTGCTTTATGCTAAATTTGCACACATAGAGCAGTATTTATTTTTCACAATTTAATAGTTAATTACACGGTATGTTGGCAGTTACGCTTCCAGTTATGGAGCATTTTTACACCTTGCAAGGCGAAGGTTTTAATACAGGAAAAGCAAGTTATTTTATTCGCTTAGGTGGCTGCGATGTTGGTTGCCATTGGTGCGACGTAAAGGAAAGTTGGAACGCTAACCTACATACTAACTATACCATACCACAAATAGTAGCTTGGGTTACTGCTGCCAATGCCGTAAACGTAGTAATAACAGGCGGCGAGCCCTGTATGTACGATTTAACAGCACTTACCGCCGAACTCAAAAAACATAATTGTACCATTTGTATTGAAACCAGTGGCGCATACCCTATTACAGGCACTATAGACTGGGTATGTGTATCGCCCAAAAAATTTAAAGCTCCTTTAAAAGAGAGTTTATTACGTGCCAACGAACTTAAAGTAGTAGTGTTTAACAAGCACGATTTTACATGGGCTACTGATAATTACAAACAATGTAACCCCACGTGCATAGGCTACTTACAGCCCGAATGGGACAAAGCAAACGAGGTACACTCTTTGATAATAGATTTTATAAAACTAAATCCTACGTGGCGTTTATCGTTACAAACACACAAATATTTAAACATACCTTAACTTTAAATAATAATGGTACACATGTATAACAAATTAAAAACGGTAGTGCTACTTGCACTTGTAACCCTTGCTACCACTACGCAAGCACAATTTAGTACTACAAGCGAAAAAGCAATACAAAAGTTAGAAAATGCAAAATTGTTTTTTGACCAACGCCAGCATAACAAAGCCTTAGCAGAACTTAATCAAGCCATTGCTATTGATGCTAATTTTGTAGAAGCACATTTAATGCAAGCAAGTGTATTTGACGACTTAAAAGAGCCTGAAAACGCAGTACAAAAATACAAAGATGCCTTGGCCATAAAACCCGATTTTTTTCCTAATGCTTGGTACGCCTTAGCTAAAGATGAAATGTTGCTTATGCGTTTTGATGACGCTAAATTGGATTTAGAAAAATTTTTAGCATACCCAAAAATTAGTGCAGGCTTACAAAAAGAAGCTACCAAACAATTGGCTAATTGCACATTTGCAATACATGCCATAGCTAACCCAGTACCGTTTAACCCAATAAACTTGGGTCCTACGGTAAATAGTAAGTACAAAGATTATTTTCCGAGTGTAAGTGCCGATGAACAAACTTTGTTTTTTACACGTGCATTGCCCATAGATAGTACCAATCCTAAAACACGCACACAAGAAGATTTTTATGTAAGTGCACGCAAAAACAATAATACTTGGGGCAAAGCAATTAACGCAGGGCAACCGCTTAATACCACCGCTAACGATGGTGCACAAGCATTATCGCCCGATGGACAAACCATATTTTTTACCGTGTGTGAAGAGGCGGGTGGCTCATACCCCGAAGGACGTAAGGGTAACGGACGATGTGATGTGTTTTTTTCGTTACGTAACGGAGATAGTTGGAGCCAACCACGCAATATTAACGAACCTGTAAGCTCTGCATCGTGGGACGCACAGCCTTGTGTAGCCAGCGATGGACGTACTATTTATTTTATAAGCAACCGCAAAGGTGGCTTAGGTGGTATGGATATTTGGATGTGTTATGTACGTGATGATAATTCGTGGAGCGAACCTATTAACTTGGGTAACAAAATAAATACTTCGGGCAACGAAATGAGTGTATTTATTCACCCCGATAATCAAACTCTGTATTTTAGTAGCGACGGACATATAGGTTTAGGCAAGCACGATTTGTTTGTGAGTAAACGTGATAGTAGTAACGAATGGGCAACACCCGAAAACCTGGGCTATCCAATAAATACGCCCAACGACGAGTGGCGATTAGTAGTAAACTCGTTTGGCGATAAAGCCTACTACTCTAGCGATAGAGCAGGCGGATACGGCGATTTGGACTTATACGAATTTGTATTACCTATAACCGCTCGCCCTAAACCTGTAAGTTATTTTAAAGGTAAAATAGTAGATTTTTACACCAAAAAACCTATTGGAGCTAAGTTAGAATTGTTGGATTTAAACACAGGCAAAGTAGTAGTAAACGCTTACAGCAATGTGGGTAACGGAGAGTTTTTAATATGCTTGCCTCCTAATAAAGATTATGCCTTAAATGTAAGTAAAGACAACTATTTATTTTTCTCGGAAAATTTTAGTTTAAAAAACGAAACATCGGCAAAGCCACTAACGGCCGACATTACACTTAAACCACTTAAAGTTGGGGAAAAGGTAATACTTAAAAACATATTTTTTGAAACAGGTAAGTTTGATTTAAAACCAGAATCAAAAGTAGAGTTGGATAAGCTGGTAAATTTTCTTGCTAAAAATGCTACCGTAAAAATAGAAATAAGCGGACATACGGATAATGCAGGAGATAAAAAAGCCAACGTATTACTGTCGGACAACCGTGCACGTGTGGTATATGAATATTTAATAGAGAAAAAAATAAACGCCGAACGCCTTAGTTACAAAGGCTATGGCGATACACAACCTATTGATGTAAATACAACCGCAGCAGGCAAAGCCAATAACCGTAGAACTGAATTTGTAATAAAAGGATTGTAAAAACGTATGCGCCAATTATCGGTTTTCAATTATTTTAATGGGTTAGTAATTGCCTTATTTGTTATAATAAGTGCACCATTACTATTTGCCGATGGTATGTTTATGGACGGTACTATGTATGCTGGCATATCTCGTAATTTAGCACAAGGCATAGGTACTATTTGGAATTTGCATTTTAGTAATACACTTATGGCAGAGTTTCACGAGCATCCACCACTTATGTTTTGGGTGCAAGGTATTTGGTTTTATGTACTGGGCGATAGTATTTATGTAGAACGTATGTACTCGTTTGTATTGTTTTTAATAAATGCCTACTTCATACAACGCCTGTGGATACTACTTACTAACGATACAACTACTGCGTTTATACCCGCACTATTATACGTTGTAGTACCTGTGGTAACGTGGAGCTATAGTAGTAATATGATAGAATGTACCATGACCTTATTTGTGTTGTTGAGTGCGTATTATATGTTTAAATTCATAAATAACGCTACCAATTATTGGTTAGTTATACTAGCAGGATTTTTCTTGTATTTAGCATTTATGACCAAAGGCTTTGTGGCATTGTTTGTATGGGGTATTCCGTTTTTTGTGTGGGTGGTACAGCAACAAAAATCTATGGTAGTAACTGCCAAACACATTACACTCTATGTATTTTTTACCATTGCTCCATTACTACTTATGTTTGTATTAATTCCTAACTCTTATACATGTATAACAAGTTATATTAATATACAAGTAGTAAAAAGTCTGCAAAGCGTTGTTACTGTTGATTCTCGTTTTTTTATAGTGGGTAAGTTACTGCAAGAAATTATCATAGCAATAATTATATGCGCCATAATTATTGCTGTTGCATACAAAAAAAACATACTACAAAAACTAACTACAGCGCACAAACAATTAGTGTTGTTATGCTTGTGTATAGGGCTTAGTGGCGTACTGCCTATAATGGTAAGCCAAAAACAAAGTGGCTATTACATAGTAGCTACCTATCCGTTTTTTGCTATTGCATTGGGTATAATTGTACAGCAGTATATACATTTATTCATACAACACATAAGTAATAATATGCTGTATAAAAAACGATTAAATGCAATAGTAGCAAGCATTGTGGCTATTGCTATACTAGTAACACTAATGCAATACAAACGCATAGGGCGAGATAAAGAGCAACTTACTATGGTACACCAAGTATGCGCTATTGTACCCACAGGTAGCACCATTACCATTGATTATGCTATGTACACCGATTGGGCATTGCATGCTTACTTACAACGTTATGGAAAGCTAAGTTTAACTGAAAATAAAAAAGCAACAAATGCCTATTATTTAAGCGAAACACTACAAACGTTACCCAACTACGCAGTAGTATTGCGTAGTAGTAATTATGTGTTGTATAAGCAAGTAGCACACCTTAACTAATGAATAGCGCACGCAGTACTATATACCGTTTGTTGGCACAATTAAGTAGTGTGTTGGTGGCTTATTTTGTGTGCCGTGTAGTATTTTTAATTAGCAATAGTAGCGCATTTAATTTTAGCTCCATTACCTCAATACTACTATTGTTTGTAGGCGCTTTACGCTTTGATGTTGCTGCAATACTCATTACTAATTCGTTGTTTATTTTATTAACGTTATTAGGCACTCCATTAGTGCACAATAGCTACTATCAGCGTGTGTTAAAATGGATTTTTATAGTTGTAAATAGTGTGTGTATAGTACTAAATATGGCTGATGTAGGCTACTTTCCGTTTGTACATAAGCGTATGCAGTTTGATGCTTTTTTGTTTTTAAATGGCGATAAAGGCACTGATTTTTATAGGCTCTTACCCTCGTTTTTAATGGAGCATTGGTACTTAATACTACTTTACATTGCTATTGTATATGGTATGATAAAAGCGTACAACAAAACACTTGTATTAATAAGTATTGTACCGCAATCAATAAAAAATTATGCGGTGTATGTACTTACATTTTTGGTTACGGTAGGTGTGTCTATTATAGGTGTAAGAGGTGGTTTGCAACTACGTCCGTTAAGTATAATACAAGCCTCCGAAATGACTGAAGTACAATACATTCCTGCTATCATTAACACACCATTTTCTATTATTAACACTATAAGCCAACAACGTTTAGCAGCAGTAAATTATTATACCAATGCCCAACTAACGCCCTGTTTTACTGCTACTCACACACCACAGCCTACCGCAGCATTTACCAAACAAAACGTAGTAGTTATAATTGTAGAAAGTTTATCCAAAAACTATTTAAGTTTTTTTAATGGGCAAGCACAAACTCCCTTTTTAGATTCGCTCTTGGGTAAAAGTCGTGTGTATAGCAACGCATTTGCTAATGGTTCCGAATCTATACAAGGCATACCAGCTGTGCTTAGTAGCATACCTTCGTGGCAAGAAGAACCGTTTATATTTTCGCCATACAATGGCAATAAAATTACATCGTTGGCCAATTTGTTAAAACCCCAAGGCTACAGTACTTCGTTTTTTCATGGTGGAAGCAATGGTACTATGGGCTTTGATTCGTATTGCAAACTTGCCGAATTTGATAACTACTATGGGCGTACCGAATATAATAACGAAGCCGATTACGATGGCAACTGGGGTATATGGGACGAACCTTTTTTGCAATACGTTGCTAACACATTAACCACTACTCCGCAACCCTTTATGAGTGCGGTATTCACGCTTAATACACATCACCCTTTTACTGTTCCTGCTAAGTATAAAGCTCGCTTTAAACAAAATGGACACGATATGCTATCGTGCGTAGCCTATGCAGATTATGCTTTAGCGCAGTTTTTTGAAACCGCAAAAAAACAACCGTGGTTCAACAACACATTATTTGTACTAACTGCCGACCATGCAGGCCCTAAGTTAGGGGATACACACAATGCCGTGTTAGATTATTACCGCATTCCTATTGCGTTTTACAGCCCTACTAAAAACCTAGCAGGTATTGATACTACAGTGGCTAATCAAATAGATATAATGCCATCGGTAATGTACCTGCTTAATTATAAAGCACCTTATTTTTCGTTGGGTAAAAATTTGTTTGATACTACTTGCCCACATTTCGCAGTAACCTATCGCGAAGGTATTTATCAATACATTGATGCAAATTATTGTTATCAGTTTAATGGGCAAACAGGTACAGGCTATTACAATTATAATAGGGATAGTTTATTTGCACACAATATGTACGCTACAAGTATTGACAACACTGCTAAAGCCAACGAATATCTAAAAAAAACAATACAAGTGTTTAACAACACAATGATTAATAATACCATGAAACTATCTACACCAAAATAGTTTTTTAGCCACACCAATTATATACATGGAACAACTTACACAATTACTAAAAGATGGTACTATGCAACTACAGCAAGTGCCTATGCCCCAGCCCGATTACGGACAAATAGTAGTACAAAATTATTACTCTGCCATAAGCATAGGTACCGAAGGTAAAACCGTAAGCGATGCCCGCAAAGGCTTAATTGGCAAGGCATTATCGCGCAAGCAAGAAGTGCAAAAAGTATTAAAGTCGGCACAAACATTAGGCATACTTACTACCTACAAATTAGTAATGAATAAGCTGGATAGCCCACAGGGATTGGGCTACAGCACAAGCGGAAAAGTAATAGCCGTAGGCGAAGGCGTTACCACCATAAAGCTAGGCGACTATGTAGCTTGCGCTGGTGCTAACCATGCAGAGTATGTAGTAGTAAACGAAAACTTAGCAGCACCATTGCCAAATGCTAATTATATAAAAGAAGCTTCGCTTACCACCCTTGGTGCTATTGCTTTACAAGGCGTTAGGCAAGCCAATTTACACCTTGGCGAAAACTGTGTAGTAATAGGTTTGGGCTTAATAGGACAATTAACCTTACAGCTATTACGCAGTGCAGGCATAAAAGCCATAGGAGTTGATGTAGATGCACTATGCGTACAACGTGCTATTGCCAATGGTTTTGAGCATTGTTATACTACCAACGCACCTGCGTTAAACAATACTATACTGCATTTAACCAATGGTTTTGGTACTGATGCAGTAATAATAACGGCAAGTACGCAAAGCACTGCACCTGTAGAGTTGGCGGGTAATATAGCTCGACGTAAGGCTGCAGTAGTAATAGTGGGTGCTGTACCCACAGGCTTTGAACGTGCTAACTATTTTAAAAAAGAATTGGAACTTAAAATGAGTTGTTCTTACGGCCCTGGACGTTACGAAAGCAACTACGAACAAAAGGGACTAGACTACCCAATAGAGTACGTACGCTGGACAGAAAATCGCAATATGCAAGCCTTTATAGATTTAGTATATACTCAAAAAATAAACTTGGCTACTATTATAACCCACGAGTATAATTTTGACAACTGCATAAGTGCCTACAACGACCTTATGAGTAAGCAAATAACCGCTTGTGGTGTAGTATTAAAATACGATGTAGCAAAATCGAGCCAAGCAATAGCGGTGGTAACAACTCCTACAAGCACCAAACAAAACACACTAGTAGCAGGGTTTGTAGGTGCAGGTTCGTTTGCACAAAATTTTATATTACCTACTATTAATGGCATAGCCACATTGGATACCGTAGTAACTACAAGCCCAATAAGCGCAAGCAATGCACAACTCAAGTACAAGTTTACTACCGCTAGTTGCAATGCCAATGATGTGTTTAGTAATACAAACATAAATACAGTGTTTGTAGTTACACGCCACGATAGCCACGCTAAGTATGTAATGGACGCTATTAAAAGCAACAAAAATGTATTTGTAGAAAAACCATTGTGCTTACACCCACAAGAGTTAGCAGAGATAGAACACTTAATACAACTTACTAATTATAACAAAATGCTGTTAGTGGGCTACAACCGCAGGTTTGCGCCACTTACCACACTATTGGTTAAGCAGTTAAATACCACATTGCCTATAAGTATGCATTATCGTGTAAATGCGGGCTATGTGCCTGCAAACCACTGGACACAAGACTTAGCCGTAGGGGGCGGACGCTTACACGGCGAAGTATGCCACTTTGTGGATTATTGTATGTACATAAACAATAGTAAAATAAGCGCTGTAAGTGCCACTGGTACTACCAACCACGACCATGTAACAGATAGCTATACGATTATGCTTAGTTTTGAAAACGGAAATTCGGCAACAGTACTCTATTCATCATTAGGAAGTAAAGAGCAAGCCAAAGAATACATAGAGGTGCACAACGCCCAACAATCGTGGATACTTAACGACTACAAAACCCTTACCCACTATGGCAACAAAGAAACCATAACCAAAAGCCCTAACCAAAACAAAGGACACGCTACCGAACTACAATTGTTTGCTAATGCCCTACAACAAGGCGGTACAGCCCCAATCCCACTACACGAACTACTACACATAAGCAAAGTAATGTTTGCTATAGAGGCAAGTATATTGGGTAAAGGAATAATGGTGGAGATGGTGTAGTTTGTTGCAATTTACAAACTTATAGATTCTATTCATACTTATACACTATCTTTAGTACATATAATTAAAGTAAATAAGTACCTAAACAAACTTTGTAAAGTCAACGGACGTTATGCCCAACCCAAGAATTGAACTGCATAGATGAAACATAAAACTGAAATATTAAAGCTAATAGAATCCAAAAGAGAAGGTGATTATTGGGATTTCAAGCGAGAACCTCATGATAACAAAGCTTCACTATTGCACGACATTATATGCTTATCTAATAGTTTGCATAGAGGAAATAGATATCTAATTCTTGGAGTTTCTGACCCAAAAGAAGGAACTGAACTTATTGGATTGACAAAAGGGCAAGAGAATAGGAAGTCACAAGTTGAGTATATTGACTTTTTAAGAACAAAAACTTTTTCGGGGAATTGTAGACCTGAAATAGAACTTCATACAATTAAAATAGAAGATAAAGAAATAGATGTATTAGAAATTTTTGACAATCCATTAAAGCCATACTTTTTGACTGAGGATTATAAAGACAAAAACAAAAATGTCAGAGCAAACTTTATTTATTCAAGAACGAATGACACAAATACCCCGATAGATAAGTCGACTGATATTGGAATAATCGAAAAAATGTGGCGACAAAGATTTGGATTAGATTTATCGCCTTTAGAGCGTATGAAAATATTGTTGCTTCAACCGCAAGATTGGTTTAAAGATATTGGTAATAAGCCATATTCGTATCACTTGTATTTTCCAGAATTTAGAATTGAATTTTCTGAAGTAGATGAATTTTCTGAAGTTTTTAGTTTCTTTTTCACAAGTGAAAAATCTGATTTGGGGACTGCAACTTTCAAATATCATTCTACAACATTGTTTGAATTAGAATACATGTATTGCGATGAGATGAGAATTGCGTTGGCTGTTCCAAAGATTGCAATTGTGAGCTTAAAAGAATATGAGAATCGTTTTTACTATTATGATTTGCAAGAGCTTGATGGGATTTTTCTTCAATTCATGACCAATAAATTGACTCATTTGTATTCAAGGAATTCTTGTTTTCCATTTGTTATTTTTGAAAATAAAACTGAAAGGAAAGAGTTCACTGATTATATTGTAAATAATGAAGAAAATTTTGATAAAATCAAACCTAATTATTGTGCAGAACAAGCAAAAGAGAAAATGAAAATGCAAGAAAATAGTTCTAAGATAGACCCGATTTTTATTGGTAGAATTATACAATTACATCAAAAATGGGTAGGAAATAACAACCCTATCTAAGCGTAGCTTTATATAATAAATGGTCCCCCCTGTTGCTGTAAGTCTTCCAATGACTAACTATTTTGTGGTGCTGTTTCAAGTGTTAAGCTATTACAAAGAGTAAACGGAGTAATGGCGTCTTGTTACTCAATGTTAATTTTAAATTATTGTTTCGTGAGCTCGGCAGAAAAGCCTCGGTTGGAATTTTTATATAGCAGAAGTTTATAACTTTGTTTTAGAGTAAAAACGAACTATGACATTACAGTGTAACGAAGTCGCAGACTTCTACTATATAACCTCACAAGTGACGCTGATACTTCGGCTTCGCTCAGTAACCAGCTTAACACTTGCGAGAGCCAACCAATTTAATAATAAGCTATGGAACAACAATGGAACACTTGCGAGAACGGGGACTTATGCCGCGCTAGGGTATCACTTTAAAAATAAAACGGGATGTACACTATTTAGGGTGTATAATTGGAGTTGTTCATTTTCTATTTCAATTGTTTTTTCAAACCTAAAATTTATTTTTTGTAACAACGCTATCGATTTTAAATTATCGGCAAGCGTAATAGCAACAAGCGTTACATGGCTTGCTATAAGTTTGGGTAATAGTGCTTTACTAGCTTCGTACGCATATCCCTTAGTGTTGTATTGAGGCAAAAACGCAACCCCAAAATCGGGATTAGGTAAATATGCTCGTTTAATAACAGTAAGCAAGCCTATTGGCTCTTTGCTACTATTAAGCGTTACTACATAATAAGCGATGCTTGGTGTATTTATAATTTTTGTAATGTAATTATGGGCATCATCTATAGTATTAATGTTTCTATTACCAATAAAACGTAGCCACCCTTCAGTATTTGTTAGTTCTAAAATAAAAGGTGTGTAGCTTAAGTTAAGCGGTTGTATAGTTAAGTTGGTTGTTGTAATTATATTCAACGTGTGTATCTTATTAAGTAATTTTTATTGCAATGTATCGCACTCATAAATGATTGGTTTCAAACGTAATTCGTAATTTTTAATTCGTAATAAACTCTTAATATTCGGCTACTGCAATAGCTACTACGCTTAGTTGTACGTTATGCACGTTGTTAAGCACGTTGCAACAGGCTTCAACGGTAGCGCCTGTGGTTATTACATCATCTATTAATGCTATGTGTTTGTTGGCTATTAAGTGTTCATTTTGCAGTGCAAACCCATCAAGTAAATTAAGGTAACGTTCCTCTTTTGTTTTTTTGGTTTGCGAGTTGGTTAAGCTTGTTTTTATCAATACATTATTAAGCACAGGAATTTGCAGTGTTGATGCTAATCCTAGCGCAAATATCTCGCTTTGATTATATCCACGCTCAAGTTGTTTTATGGGGTGCATTGGCACTGCTATTAGCGCATCAAATACTATGTTGTTTTCTCGCAAATGCTTGCCATACCACGTACCTAGCCAATAGCCCGCCTCTTCCCTATCGTGGTATTTAATGCCGTGTAATAATTCTTGTACTATAGTGTCTTTATTAAAATGCAACATAGCAGTAGCTAACTGTACACCTGTAAGGTTGTACAAGCGTTGATACAGTGGGTTTTCGGCAAAGGTATGGTAGTTAGTGTGCGGTAGTTCTTTGAGGCAAGGCACACATATATATTGCTCGTGTTGGCGCAAACCTGCATGGCAGCAAGCGCAATTACGTGGCATTAAATAAGAGTATATATCGTGTAGCATTATGGCGTAAAAATAAGAAAGCCCGCTGATATAATCAGCGGGCTTTCTTATTTTATTTAAACTGTGTAGTGTAAGTAATAAACTATTTACTAGAATATAACATTAAATGCAACACGACGGTTTTTAGCGCAACCTTCTTTAGTAGCATTATCTGCAACTGGAACTGTATCGCCATAGCCTTTAGCTGTTAAGCGACTAGCTTCTACACCTTTGTCGGTTAAGTATTTTTGTACTGCTAATGCACGGTCGTTTGATAAGGTTAAGTTTTTATCCGCTTTACCTTTGTTATCTGTATGTCCAGCTATATCTAATTTGTAGTTAGGATTTTCTTTCATAATAGAAACAACATTATCTAATATACCATTAGATGATTTCTTGATGATTGATTTACCAGTTTCAAATTGAATACCTTGTAATGCTTTTTCAAACACAGCCAATACTTCTTTCTTAACTTCAGGGCAACCTTTGTTAGCAGCTATACCAGCTACAGTAGGGCATTTATCATCTTTGTCAGCAATACCATCGCCATCGCCATCAGGGCAACCTTTAAGTGCAACTAAACCTTTTACAGTAGGGCAAGCATCTTTACTATCTTCAACACCATCACCATCAGTATCAGGGCAACCTTTAAATGCAACTACACCTTTAACTTTAGGGCAAGCATCTTCGCTATCTTTAATACCATCTCCGTCAGTGTCAGGGCAACCGCCAAATGCAGCTAATCCTTTTTCGTTAGGGCAAGCATCTTTGCTATCTTCAATACCATCGCCGTCAGTGTCAGGGCAACCGTTAAATGCTACTAAACCTTTTACATCAGGGCAAGCATCTACTTCGTTTAACACACCATCAGCATCTCTATCTACAGGGCAACCATCTTTACCAACTATAATACCTACTGGAGTTCCAGGGCATTTGTCTTTTTTATCGCTTACGCCATCTTTATCTTCATCAGCCGATGCACCTAAGTTAAATGAAACACCAATTTGGTTAATTAACCAACCGTCGTTAAATCCTTTACCTGTTCCGTAGCTCGATTCAAAATCGCGTTTGTCTCTACCTGAGTATAATAATGTACCAATGTATTCTACATTAAACCAGTCATTTACTGCATAACGTAAACCTAAACCACCTGTAATGTTAAGGTCAGTTCCTTTAGTGGTAGCTAAACCACTTTCTAATGTATTGTTGTAGTTAGCAACACCTCCACCTAAGTGTAAAAATGGAACAAACTTAGCGCCTTCTTTTTGTATTAATTTGTAACGTAAAGCTATGTTAGCTTGTAATACTTTTCCGTTAAATGATTTTGCACGAGCAGTTGTAAAATAAGCACCATCGTGACCGTAAGTACCCATAAGAGCTACATCAAACGCCTTGCTTGCATAACGGCTAACACCTAAACCTAAGTTACCATAAAATGCTTTTTTGTAGTTAAAAAATGTAGAACCTAAATCACCATTGTATTGGTAACTTCCGCCATACACACCTAAGTTCCAAGGTTTTTCGCTTGTTTGAGCGCTTGCGCCTAAACTTACAACACCAGCTAAAGCTGTAATAAGTACTGTTTTTTTCATTGTTTTTTTATTAATTGTTATTGTTTTGAATTATGGTGCAAAAGTAGTTTTTTAAACCAATTACCCTAACTAACACATGTTAGCAAAGCTTATTTTTCGACAAAAAAACGTTTAAAGCAGATAAAAAACCTAATTTATAACTTGTATAAATAATTTATATACCTCTTCAAACTTAGCTAATGTAAGGTTAGCGGCCGTATCGTATATATCGTGGTAGGCTTTGCTTCCTCCCAGTGTATATATAAATACTGATGGTATGCCCAAGGTGGTAAACCAATAATGGTCGCTATTGGCGGTAT
>JBEBIC010000203.1:0-5163 GCA_040080595.1 Bacteroidia bacterium
CTATAGCAATGATAATTATCATAGCTTTGTCATTAAATAATATCAAAACTAAAATGAAAAAAATAATTCTTTCGGTAAGTGTTTTAGTAGTTTTAATAACTGCTTGTGCCAAAAAAAGTATAGAAGAAATAGCTCCAGAGCCAGCTAAAGCTCCTGTAGTAGTAACGCCTAATGCTCCTGTAGCTAAAACCACTTATGATACTGACATTAAACCAATAATGAACGCACAATGCGTAAGTTGCCACGGTGCTAATGCACAATATCCTGATTGTAGTACTTATACAGCAGTAAAAGCAGCTATGGACGCGGCTAATGGAGCAACCATACTAAGCCGTATGAGTTTAGCAACTAGCGACGGAGGTTTTATGCCTAAAGGCGCGGGAAGTAAAGTACAAGCCGATGTTGATAAAATAACTAAGTGGCAAACCGACGGTTTACTAGAAAAATAATAAGCCCTATTGAAAACAATTTTTGCCATTATATGCGGTATAATAACAATAAGTGCCTGTAAAAAAACGGCAGGAAAAGTTACCTACAACGCCGATATAAAAACAATAATAAAACAAAATTGCGTAAGTTGTCACGGATTAGCCGATAGTAGAGGAGAATACCGCAATTATAAAACAGTAAAAGCATCAATAGGAATTATACTATTTGATATTAATAAAGGAAGCATGCCTTATCAAAAAGGCAAATTACCACAAGAACAAATAGACCTAATACAACAATGGCAAACAGATGGTTTACTAGAACGATAAGTAATAAATTTTTATAAAAATAAAATAAGCTTTGACTTCGTTCTGCCTGCATCCTGTCAAGTTTTACAATATAAATATACATAATACAACAAGTAACCCCTCAATTAAGCCTTACAAAGTATAACATACATAATACAATAAGAACCAATGAAAAAAACAATTTTAATAGCAACTGTAGTAATAGCAAGCGTTACAGCATGTAAAAAGAAAACCACCACTACCACAACAACTCCATCAACAGGAACTAAGGTTACGTATAATGCCGATGTAAAATCAATAATAGACGCTAATTGTGTAAGTTGCCACGGAGCATCATCAGCAAGTGGTGCATATTATAATTACGCTACCGTAAAAGCATCGGTAGGTACTATTATTTCGGATATAAATAGTGGCAATATGCCCAAAGGAGCAAGTAAATTAGCACAAACATCTATCGATAAAGTAAAACAATGGCAAGCCGATGGTTTGTTGGAACAATAGGTAGTAATTACAAATTACGTTTAAAACCAACCGTTTATACAAGATACATCGTACAACAATTTAAGTTGCCTCCCAATCAAGCCTTACAAAGTACAACATACACTATACAACAATAAACAATGAAAAAAACACTATTATTATCAGCATTGCTTTCGGTAGCGGCAGTAGCCAATGCGCAAGACGACCTAATGAACGTATTAGACGAAGGCGCTCCCAAAGAGCGTAGCTTTGTAAGCGCAACATTTAAGGGTACACGTTTAGTAAATATGCACACTATTGAAACACAAGGTAAACGCACCTTAAATTTTATGATAATGCACCGCTTTGGAACCGTTAATGGTGGAGCTTACCAGTTTTTTGGTATTGATGGTGGAGCAAGTATTCGTTTGGGTTTAGAATATAGCTACGATGGACGTTTAGAAATTGGTTTAGGTCGTACATCGGTAGGTAAAATGATGGATTTATACGCCAAGTACCGCATATTGCGCCAAACAACCAATAAAAGCGATATGCCCGTAAGCCTTACTGCTTATGCTGGTTCGTACTACTCAACATTAAAACGCAGTGTAAACGGTGTAGATGTATATGCTGATGAAAAAAACAGATTAGCCTATAACGGGCAATTAATTTTAGGACGTAAGTTTTCGGAGCGTTTATCGGCACAAGTTGCGCCTTATGTGTTGTATTATAATTTAACCGAATTAAAAGCCGACAACCACCTTAACTATGGCGTTGCTAGTGCGTTGCGTTACAAAATTAACCGACGTACAGCCATTACCGCAGAGTACGCATATCGTTTAAATAACTATTCGGCAGCAAATACCTATTACAATAGTTTGGGTGTTGGCATAGATATTGAAACAGGTGGACACGTGTTTCAAATGCACTTTACAAATTCATTTGGTTTGGTTGAATCGCAATTTTTAGCACAAACCACTGATACTTGGCAAAATGTAGGAATACGCCTAGGATTTAATATTTCACGTGCATTTGCACTTTAAAAATAAAATTAAAAAAACAGGCTTCGACTCCGCTCAGCCACCGCTACATTAAGTCTTGGTTACTGAGCACAACCGAAGAATACTAAATATAATAGTGTCCAATGCCATTACCACCTAATCAAGCCTTACAACATACATTGTACAAAAAATAACCACCAACAAAAATAACAATGAAAAACTTAATTATTGCAGCTACATTAGTAGTAACAGCAGCTAGCACAGCTTCAGCACAATTGTACAAATCGGTTGATAAATCGGTAAACGTATCTTTCTTTTCCGAAACACCTATGGAAAACATCGACGCTAAAAGTTCAGCATCAACATCAATAATAAATTTTGGTACTGATTCTGTTATTATAAAAATTCCTGTAAAAGCATTTGTGTTTAAAAACTCATTAATGGGTGAGCATTTTAACGAAAACTACATGGAAAGCGAAAAATATCCATATTCGATATTTCGTGGCAAAATAGACACTAAATTTGACTTAACTAAAAATGGTACATACAAAGTAAAAGCACTAGGCAGAGCCACCATACACGGTGTTACCAACCCTTGCACACTTGAAGGAACTTTTACCGTAAAAGACGGCGAACTAACTTTAGTATCGAGTATGGATGTAAACTTAGCGGAGTACAAAGTAGAAATACCTAGCCTTGTAAAAGATAAAATAGCTAAAGTTATAAAAGTAAAAGTAGATGCTAATTACTTACCTTACGTAGCCAAAAAGAAATAAGAGCATATCGTTTCAACAAAAAAGGTTAGCAATACTATTGCTAACCTTTTTTTATTAAGTACAATGCTATTTTAATTTAATAAAGTTTATATTTGTTACACCCTACCACAATAACGGTACTAAAATATGAATTTTGTTATACTAAATTACACCCAATTATTAGCAGTTGTGCCACAAGCTAACGTACTTACTACTGTGTTTTTGCCCATAGCATTAGGCATTATTATGCTAGGCTTAGGTTTATCGCTTACTTTGGCCGATTTTAAACGAGTAGTACTGTTCCCCAAAGCGGTAGTAGTAGGTTTGGTGTGCCAAATGCTTATACTGCCTGTTATTTGTTTTTTTATAGCTAGAGTATTTAATCTTCCTCCTGCCTTGGCGGTTGGTTTAATGTTGTTGGCGGCTTCGCCAGGTGGTGCTACCGCTAATTTGTTTAGTCATTTGGCAAAAGGCGACGTTGCTTTAAACATTACTCTTACAGCTATCAATAGTATTGTAACACTAATTACCCTACCGTTTATTGTTAATTTTTCTATTGGTTATTTTATGAATTCGGGCGAGGTAGTACCTATGCAGTTTAAAAAAATAATAGAGGTATTTGCAATAGTATTAATACCTGTAGCATTGGGTATGTGGGTACATTACAAATCGCCAAAAACATCTGTAGCCCTTGATAAACCTATACGTTTACTGTCTGCACTGTTTTTAGTTTTAATTATAGTAGCGGCTATTTTAAGAGAAAAAGCCAATATTCTAAATTATTTTGAGCAAGTAGGAATAGCAGCACTTGTATTTAATGTAGCGAGTATGTGCATAGGATATTATGTGCCACGTATGCTTAACCTCAGCAAAAAACAATCAGTAGCTATAGGTATGGAAATAGGCATACACAACGGCACGTTGGCTATTTACATAGCCTTAAACGTAATTGGAAATAGTGTAATGAGTATTTCGCCTGCTATATACAGCATAATTATGTTTTTTACCGCTGCAATATTTGGGTTTATTGTAAATAAAACAAGCAATAATGAACCTGAAAACTAGGTTTTTACTTCTTTTTAGTGTATTCATTTCCTGCGTAACAACCGTTGCAAGGGCAGATAGCACGTACAGCGATTCGTTGGAACGTTTTGCATCAACTACTACCAACAAAAAATTACAGCTAAAAACGTACAATACTTTAGCGTTTTATTACAATGCCATACAAAGCGACAAAGCCTACATATACGGTGTAAAAACTTACGAGTTAGCCACTACACTAAAACTCCCGCAGGAGCAATGCAAAGCCTTAGTGTGGCAAGCTGCATACAACGCACGTAAGCAACAATATGTGTTGGCAATAAAACAATTTAAGCAAGCCTTAGTACAAGCCAATGCCACTAAAGACGATAACTTAATAGGTTTTGTAAACTCCTGGACGGGCTATTATTACTTGCAAACACACGATTATTATGCTGCGCTTATTTATTTTAAAGACGCACATTTTTTTCTTTCTCCCGAAAATTACGAAAGTATTACCTACAATTATTATTTGCAAGGAACGTGCGAATTAGCACTAAACAATGCGCCTGCGGCGCTTAACACGTTTAGACTAGCACTAAACAATTGCGAAAAAATGAACAACGCACCACTTTCATTTTTGTGTAATAATGGTTTGGCTAACGCATTGCTCCGTGTTAAAAACGACGAACTGGTATTACCACAAATAGATAAAAGTATAGCATTAGCATCAAGTATTAACGAGCCTGTGTTTATTGATGACGCACTAAACAACAAAGCCATAATGTATATGCTTAACCGCAACTATAACAAAGCGGTTGAGGTGTTTAATATAATAAATACACATACATCGGCTACTAAAAACTATACGCTAAAAACCAATTGCTGCAACAACTTAGCAAACGCCAACTACGAAATAAGAAACTACCCACAAGCCTTGTTTTATGCGGATACTGCCGTTAAATACGCACAGCTAATAATGGATAAAACTTTAGTGGCGCAAACCTTACTTATAAAAGCAAATATACTTAAAGCACTAAATAATTTGCCCAAAGCATTTGAGTGTGTAAGTGCCGCAACCATCTACGCTACGGCAGCACAAAATACCGAGTTGGTGTATAAAGCCGTAAGTTTAAGTAGCAGATTAATGTACAACCAAGGCAACTACAAAGGTGCGTTTGAAATGCTTAC
>JBEBIC010000204.1:0-5155 GCA_040080595.1 Bacteroidia bacterium
GTATTAAAGTGGCTGTGTTTGAGCAAAATCAATGCTTGCGCAATGTTGCATATAATTGTTTGCAAGATTGGATTAATGAAGATTGGTTACATCAATACCCCGTTTCGCACACTATTGTAAGTTCAGTAAGCGGAAACGAAGACGAAATTATAGCTTACTTAGCTCTATTAAACCTTCCCACACTTTTATTTACAAACGTATTAACCTCCCCCATTACTAATTTATACCAAACCCAAACTACATTGGGTAGCGATAGATTAGCGGCGGCAATAGGCGGATATACCCATTATCCAAACCAAAACGTACTTACTATTGATGCGGGTACATGTATTAAATATAATTTTACTAACGCCAACAACCAATATTTGGGCGGCGCTATAAGCCCTGGTATGCGCCTACGCTACCAAGCTATGCACGATTATACAGCAAAACTACCACTACCAAGCGTTGATACTAATTATAATTTGATGTTGGGCACTACCACTACAGCCTCTATTACTACTGGCGCTCAGCTTGGTGCCGCCGCCGAAATAGATGGGTTTATAGACTATTATAAAACACTGTATCCTCAGCTAAAAATAATACTTACAGGCGGAGACAGTTCTTATTTTGAAAACCGCTTAAAAAATGAGATATTCGCAGATGAATTGCTTTTACTAAAAGGGCTCAATTATATTTTAAATTTAAACTCGTGATTAAACACATCAATTATTATTTGTTAATTATTTTAGGACTTGTAGTAAGTACTATACAAGCGCAAGTAAACTCTCCTATATCAGCATTAGGTGTGGGCGAGCCTTATACCAATGTAGGCTTTGCTAATACTGCTACTGGCGGTAGTGCTGTTAATAGCTGGCAAAATGCAGCCAATATAGAAAATCCTGCAAGCTATGCTACGATGCGTTACACCACGTTTGAAGCGGGCTTAGTTAGCGATATTCATAGCTATACTAACAAAGCAGGCGAAAACTATAAGTATAGCAAAACAGGTTTTAAACACTTTATGCTTGCTATGCCTACCCCCAAAGGTTTAGGAGCAATGATAGCCTATATGCCCTACTCGCGTGCAAACTATGCAAGCATTAGCAATGGGGTTGATGCCAGTGGCGATTCGGTAGAATATACCAATGCGGGCAAAGGTGGCATAAACCGTGGTACTATTGGATTAAGCTATAAGTTTGTAGATGACAATACATTTAAATTAAGCTCGGGGTTTAATATTAATGCCTTGTTTGGCGAAGTACTTAACCAACAGCGCAATCAGTACAACATAGCATCGACTAAGTTTAGTGCATTGTACCGCAATTCGGCGTACTACACTGGTGTTAACGGTACATTGGGTATGCAGGTGCAATACTTACCTAAACCATTGCATACACTGTATATGGGCACATCATTTACATTAGAAACCAATGCTAAAACAGCCACTAATACAGAATTGGTATCGTATGGTAATAAAGGTACTACCATTGTATATAGAGATACAGTGGCTATTATAAACAACGTAATTACACGTTCTACACTGCCTAGTACGTTTAATATTGGTGTGGGCTATGGTATAAAACATGCCTCTGAATTAGATGCCGATAAATATTATGCAAGTATTAATTATAGTGGTACCGCTTGGAAAACCTCATCGTTTGGTACTACTGCCGTTCCTTTTTACAACTCCAAAACTATAAGTACAGCATTTTTATACAACCCACAAAATGGACGCAAACTAAAAAATAATTTGCGCTATGGTGTTAAGTTAGCTGCGCAACAATGGTATTATAGCAAATCGTTTAATGATTATAGTGCTACTGTAAGCATTGGTATGCCTGTGCCTCGTTCAGTATCGAGTATTAATGTTGCCTACACTATTGGTAATAGAGCCTTGCTTAATACTACTAAAGATATGTATCACACTATAACGGTGGGTGTATTGTTAAATGATATTTGGTTTCAACACACTAGGGTAGATTAATGCAAAATAGAACTCTTGTTTTTTTAGCGGTAATGTTGTTGTTGCTTGGTGCGTGTGCCAATGATACGGCTACTGTAAACGCAATAAACAAGCATAATAAGGAAGCTCTTAATCGTGTAATAAATGCCGAAATTATATACAGTGATAGTGGGCATGTAAAAGCAAAAATAACCGCTCCTATTATTGAAGATTATGATGGCGACAAACCTTATACCGAATTTAAAAAAGGAATTATAGCTATTATGTACGACGATGATTTGAAAGAAACTACTCGTATGAGTGCCCGCTACGCTATAAAACCGAACAAAAAAAATTATGTAGAAGCCCGTAACAATGTAATAGTAATAAACGAAAAAGGCGACCAACTTAATACCGAACATATTATTTGGGACGAACAACAAGACCGTATAACATCGGACGCATTTGTAAAAATACGCACCAAAGACCAAATAATATTTGGACATGGTTTGGAGTCTAACCAATCGTTTAGCAAGTACCATATATTGCGCCCGACAGGTTTTATTAATTTGAATATGGATAACACAGATAGTACTAACACTAATTAAACAAATGGAAAAAATAATAAATATTATAAAATACGTATGGCTTGGTATAGCCCTATTTGCATTGGTTACAGGCATTTATTACACCGCCAAAGGCGAGTGGAAAGATGGACTATTCTTTTTTGTAATAGTAGCCGCAGGTATGGTTATGTTTAGAATAAACTTAAGTCGCCAAAAAGCATTTTACAACACCCCTAACGCTCAACCCAAACAATAACAGATGTTTCATCACCCACTATTTATTATACTACTTACACTTATTACTTGCGCCTTTTTTTCGGGCTTAGAAATAGCGTTTCTTACTGCCAATAAACTTAAAATAGAATTGGACAGAAAGCAAGGGGTATTGTCGGCAAAAATATTTAGTAAGTTTTTAAAACAGCCATCGCATTTTATAAGCACTACGCTTTTGGGTAATTGTATTTCTATAGTTATTTATGGTATTTATTCGGAGGAATATTTAGAACCATTTATAGAACAGCTTACCCATTCGGGACCTATTATTTTTATTACCAAAATGACTATAAGCACTGTGTTTATACTCCTTACGGCAGAGTATATACCTAAGTCGTTGTTTAGTATTAACCCTAATTTTACGCTACATATATTTGCTATACCCTTCATTATTATTTATTATTTGTTGTATCCATTGGTGTTTGTTACCATGAATATTTCGGAGTTTATTATTAATCGTTTTGCAGGAAACACGCATACCGCACAGCAATTAAGTTTTGGTAAAGTAGATTTAGAAAACTATCTCAACACCGTAAACAATACTGCCGATGCTAACAATAACAATGTGGACCACGAAGTAAAAATATTTCAAAATGCCTTGGTATTTGCGCAACTCAAAGCGCGCGATTGTATGATACCGCGCACCGAAATAGCCGCCATAGAAATAAATGCGCCTATAGAAACCCTACAAAATAAATTTGCCGATACGGGATTTAGTAAAGTTATTGTATATAGAGATACCATTGATAACATAATAGGTTATGTACATTCGTTAGAACTATTTAGCAAGCCCACACAGCTCAAAGCCTTGATACTGCCCGTAGTGGTAGTGCCCGAAAGTAAAGCCGCACAAGAAATACTTACACTTATGTTACAGCAACGCCGCAGTGTAGCGGTAGTAGTTGATGAGTTTGGAGGTACAGCAGGACTTATTACTACCGAAGATATTATAGAAAAAATAGTAGGCGATGTAGAAGATGAACACGATGACGATATGCCCATAGAACGTATGATGAACGAAAACGAATATGTGTTCTCCAGCCGTTTGGATATTGATTATCTTAACGAAAAATATCAGCTATGCCTGCCTGATAATATTAAGTACGAAACCCTTGCTGGGCTTATTATACACCACTCGCAAAACATTCCACTAAAGAACGATGTGATACATGTAGGCAAGTTTGTATTTACTATTTTATCGGTTTCGCAAAAGCGTATTGAGTTAGTAAAACTAAATATTGTTAAATAAGTTTTGATAAAGTTACTGTGCCTATTACTCGCATTGAGTGTAATTAACACCACTATTGCGCAACAATTACAAGGGATAGTAAAAGATAAAAACGAAACGGTAATTGCGTATGTAAACATAGGCATACCTGCCCGAAACTTGGGTATAACCACCAATGAAAACGGCGAGTTTAGCTTTATAAAAACCAACGAAAACGCTACTGACACGGTGTATATATCTGCCATTGGTTATGGTTTGATGGTACTACAGTTTGATAAATTTAAAACCCAGTGCGAAACACACACGCCGTTTTATTTAACTAAAATAGTGTATGAATTGGCATCGGTAATAGTGCGCCCCAATACCTACGAAACCAAAACAATAGGCAATACCAATGTAGCAGGCTTAGATTGCGAACGTATAGACGAACTATTTAAGAAAATGGATACATCGGAAGTGCGCAGATTAAATAATTACAAAACAAAAAAAGGATTAAGCCAAAAAGCATTTGGGTTTGAACTTGGTAACCAAATAAAAATAAAAAAAGGACAACAAACGTTTATTGACAACATACAATTTAAAACCTGCCTAAACACTAACGATACCGCCATATACAGGCTTAATGTATATGGAAACGAAACTACTTTAAAAAAGAAATTAACTGTGATAGGTAAAGTTAAACAAGTGCAATTAACCAACTTGCTAAAGCAACAAATTATTATAAAAACCTACGGCAAAACCGAGGTGCATAACGTAAACATAAGCAACCAAAACATAGAAGTTGATGATGATTTTATAATTGGTGTGGAGTGCATATACGCATCAAACAGTAAGATGAATGTAGGCACTAAAATAAATGTATTTGGTTCTACCGATTTTGTATTTAGGCCCAGTGCTTACGCATCGTGGATTGATGTACCTCTTATTGATTTAACATTCGTAGGTGTAAGCGTTACCACCAAAAAACAAAAGCCATTTTATCAGTTTTGGTAGTGGTACAATACCAATTGTAAAGAGTAGGTAGCCCAAATTTATTTCATCAAATACCTTCGTACCAAGGATAAGAGCATTAGTAAATGGCATAAATTGTACTTAACATTATTGAACTAAATCATACTTGGTATAAACAAACCAAAGCGGCGTGCAATTATACATCTGTCTCTT
>JBEBIC010000205.1:0-5138 GCA_040080595.1 Bacteroidia bacterium
GGAAGCGGAGGTAAAACGGTAGTAAACTCCAGCTCGGTACTTACCAAAATACGTTGCGGTACTATTTTTATATCGCACTGGCTAGGCTTTGCCATAAGGGTTTTAATGGTACTATCGGGCATCATAAATTCCATTGCGCCTTTCATGGTCATAGGTCCTTCAAACAAAAATGGAGTTTTAAAATAATCGGCTATTTGTATGCGCTTTAGCACTATTTTTTTACCCAAAATAGTGGTGTAAATTTCAAATGGGGCGTCTATTATACGCACCGCTATTTGATTAGTTTTTTCTTGATAACTTATAGCTACTTTGCCCACTACCTCATCAGTGTATTTAAACACGCCTACCTCTACTTTTGCATCAGTTTTAAATCGCGCCGAGTCTTTCATAAGCTGTATAGTAGGGTTTATAAGCGACCAATGATAGGTACCTTTTACAAACATTACTTCGTATGAGCTGCTACCCTTAATGTCGCCTACTGCTTTAAGCATTTTGTTTAAAGTTTCTTCGTGGAGTTGCACTGTTAAATCGTTACGCACGGGTTGTTGTGCTTGCGCACCTACAAAAATAATAAGTAATAATAGTGTTAATGTGTAGCGCATTCGTATTTTTATAACTTTAATAATGCACAAAAATAACATTAAAACAAATAATGAATAAGAATAACTTCATTGGTAACTAAAAATACTATTTCTTTAAAAACAATTAGCACACGTTTATTTATCCTATTTAAAATACGTTTGACATATATTTGTGCATAATTTCAACCATTAACACATCGTATGCACAACAATAATTTACATACTGTTCAGCAGTATTTTAGTAAGCAATTACAGGGTACGTATAGCGCACAAACTATTGCGCAATTTTTTACACAGCTTACTACACACATTACTCAACTTAGCAAAGTACAACAACTTACTGAACCTAACTATCGCATTACCGAATCTAGTATTAACCGCTACAACGCTGCCATTGCACAGCTATTGCAACACAAGCCTATACAATACATTATAGGTTACGAATGGTTTTATGGTTTACAATTTATAGTAAATGAATACACGCTTATACCTCGCCCCGAAACCGAAGAACTGGTACACTACATTATTAATAAATACAAAAACAATACTACTCCACTACATGGTATAGATATAGGCACAGGTAGCGGCTGCATAGGCATTAGTCTGTGTGCCAATATGCCCAATGCCAATTTTACGTTATGCGACATTAGCCCGCAAGCAATTGCTGTGGCGCAAAAAAACGCAGTGCAAAACAACTGTAGCCCACAGTATGTAACTACTGATATTTTAAATTGGCAACAACACCAGTGGGATACTTATGATGTAGTGATGAGTAATCCGCCTTATGTTATGGAGCAAGAAAAACAAACTATGCACGCCAACGTACTTAACTACGAACCCCACACAGCCCTGTTTGTGCCCAATGCCGATCCTTTACTGTTTTACAAAGCTATTGGCGCTATGGCGCAAGCCACACTAAAGCCACAAGGACTATTATGTGTAGAAATAAACGAAGCCCTAGGCGCCGAAACCGCACAATTGTTTACCCAATTAAATTTTACGCAGGTTACCATTATAAATGATATGCACGGCAAACAACGCTTTGTATCTGCTATTAAATAGTATAAAACAGGTACTATTTTAGCCCCTTTGCTATATGAATAATTACATTACTTTTACGTTAAAATTAAACTGATTAGAACACCATGCCTCAATTTGAACTAATTATGCCCAAAATGGGCGAAAGCGTTGCCGAAGCTACCATTATTAAATGGTCGAAAAACGAAGGTGATAACATAAATACTGACGAAACAGTGTTAGAAATAGCTACTGACAAGGTAGATACTGAAGTACCCTCGCCATTTGCAGGTAAATTGTTAAAAAAACTATTTAACGAAGGCGATGTAGTGCAAGTAGGTAAAGTTATAGCCATAATAGGCGATGGCGATGTAGCCACAACAACTCCTGTAGCAAGCGTAGCATCAGTTACTGAAACTAAAGTAGCAGAAATAATTACAACTGCTACCGAAACAGTAGCAACAGTTACCGAAAATAATTATAGCAACAGCAATAAATTTTATTCGCCTTTAGTTAAAAATATAGCTAAAGCCGAAGGCGTATCGTTGCAAGAACTAGAAGCTATAGCAGGTACTGGTGCCAACGGACGTGTAACCAAAAACGATGTATTGGGTTACATACCACAACGTGGCGTACAAGCTATAGCAACTCCTCCCCAAGGTGTTGTTACTCCTGCATTACAAACAGCAACAGCGCCAACAGCGGCGCCAACAAAATCGAACGTGTGGATAGGTCCTAAAGACGAAATTATAGAAATGGATCGTATGCGCAAACTCATTGCCGACCACATGGTTATGAGTAAGCAAACATCGCCACACGTAACCTCGTTTGTAGAGTGCGATGTTACTAATATGGTTGCGTGGAGAGAGAAAAATAAAAAGGAATTTGAAAAACGCGAGAAAGAAAAAATAACATTTACTCCCCTGTTTATAGAGGCTGTAGCACGTGCCATTAAAGATTTTCCTATGGTAAACGTATCTGTTGATGGTAATAAAATTATAAAACGTAACGATATAAACATAGGTATGGCAGCAGCGTTACCTACAGGAAACCTTATAGTACCCGTAATACGCAACGCCGACCAAAAAAACTTAATAGGATTAACCAAAGCTGTAAACGATTTTGCAGCACGTGCACGTGCTAATAAATTGCAAGCCGACGAAATACAAGGAGGAACATTTACTATAAGCAACGTGGGTAATTTTGGTAACGTAATGGGCACACCTATTATTAACCAACCACAAGTAGCCATATTAGCTACGGGCGCAATACGCAAAAAACCAGCAGTAATGGAAACCGAATTTGGCGACGTAATAGCTGTACGTCAAATGATGTATCTTTCACTATCTTATGACCATAGAGTAGTAGATGGTATGTTGGGCGGAAGTTTCTTACGCAAAATAGCCGATTATTTAGAGCAATTTGACGTTAATAGACCTTTTTAAAAATCTGTAGTGTGTTTTGCACCGTAAATTAAAATATATTTGCTCAAAATCTAAAAACAAACAATAACAACAAAACAATAGAATGATTAATTTTAACAAAACAGTACTACGTTTAGCACTATCATTAGTAACATTACTAACTTATGTAAGTTCTTTTGCTCAATTATCAAGCGGAGATTTTAAAAAGAAATTTAGTGAGGCTGATTATGATATGGTATATGATAATTATGATGCGGCACAAAAAAAATGGCTTGAGTTATATGCGGCAGATAATACCAACGCTAACGTAAATTACAAATTAGGTTTTTGTTATTTAAAATCGGCTAACGAAAAGTTAAAATCTATTCCATTGTTGGAGGTTGCAGGCAAAAACATGTCGGCCGATTATGAAGAATTTGACGCTGCCGAAAAAAAAGCTCCTGAATTGGCATTAAAATATTTGGCTATGGCGTATCATTTAGATGGTCGCTTGGACGAAGCTATACAAACCTACACTACATACCGTGCAAGTGTAAAAGTAAACAAAGCTGCTGAGTACAAAGAGATAGACCGCCAAATAGAAATGTGTAACAATGGTAAGGAATTAATGCAGTTTCCTGTAAACATTGAAATACAAAACTTAGGTGATAAAATAAATTCATTAGCAAGCGATTTTTCGCCAACAATATCAGCTGACGAATCTACACTTACATTTACCTCACGTAGAGAAAACCCTGAGCACCCAGCACAGGAAAATGACGGAACTTTTTATGAAGATATTTATGTTTCTACACAGCAAGAAGATGGCACTTGGAGCGAAGCTAAACCTATTGGAAGCAATGTAAACACTGCCAACCACGATGCGGTAGTAAACTTATCAGCCGATGGGCAACAACTATTTATATACCGTGGCGAAAGTGCCAAAGGTGGAGATGTATATACGTCGGAACTAAACGGAGACGTATGGAGTGTACCTCAAAAATTAGGCTCTAACATTAACTCTAAATACTGGGAAACCCACTGTGCGCTTACTGCAGACGGTCGTACATTATACTTTGTGAGCGACCGTCCAGGTGGACTTGGCGGACGAGATATATACCGTTGTGTAAAATTACCTAATGGCGAATGGAGTTTAGCAATGAACGTAGGTCCTACTATTAATACTGAATACGACGAAGACGGAATATTTTCGCACCCCGATGGTTCGCACGTTTACTTTGCATCAAAAGGACACAAAAGTATGGGTGGATTTGATATTTTCTTAACCGAAATTAAAGAAGATGGAACATTTGCTCCTCCTGCTAACATTGGCTACCCAATAAACTCAACTGACGACGATGTGTTTTTTGTAGTATCGGCAGATGGTCGTAGAGCATATTACTCAAGTGCTAAAGAGGTATCCACTAATGATAAAGACAAGCCCTTTGGCGAACAAGATATTTATGTGCTTAACTTAGTAGATAGAGATTTGGCTAACGTAACGTTACTAAAAGGTGTTATTCGCCCTGGCGAAGACAACGATATATTGGGCAATGCAACCATAGATTTAGCGGATGCAAATAGTGGCGACCCAGTAGAAGTAGAAACAAAAGTAAATACCAAATCGGGTAAGTTTTTGATAATAATGCCTCCAGGTAGAGATTACCGAATTACCTATAATTTAGGTAAATACGGTACCTTTACCGATACGGTACAAGTGCCTAAAAAATCATCATATCGTGAAATTGACCAAGAAATTGACCTAACACAACCTGACCCTATGCACCCTAACAAAAAAGGTGGAGCAAGCGATGTGTTAGCAGTTAATGATAATTACTCAACCATTACCGAAACAGCAATAGACCTTAACCCAACTAGTAATGATGAGGTTAAAAAAGGTAAACTAGAAAGTGTAACTTTGGTAAGCAATGCTACTAATGGTAAAGCAGAATTAAACACCAAAACTAATGTAGTAAAATATACACCTAACAAAGGTTTTACAGGAACAGATAGTTTTAAATACAGTTTTAAAAATAGCGAAAATGCAGTGTCTAACGAGGCTGTAGTTACTATATTGGTAAATAGTATTTTGGCTAACGATGACAAGGCAAAAACACCAGTAAACAAACCTACTGAT
>JBEBIC010000206.1:0-5122 GCA_040080595.1 Bacteroidia bacterium
GGCATACGTGAGGCTACCATAATAGGACAAGGTATAGGTATGGCACTACGTGGATTGCGCCCTATAGCTGAGATACAGTACTTAGATTATTTATTATATGCCGTACAAATATTAAGCGACGATTTGGCAACATTGAGTTATCGCACCAAAGGCAAACAAAAAGCGCCACTTATTATACGTACACGTGGGCACAGGCTGGAAGGCGTGTGGCACAGCGGTTCGCCAATGGGTATGATTATAAATGCACTACGTGGAATACACGTATGCGTACCTCGTAATATGACCAAAGCCGCAGGATTTTATAACACATTACTAGCCAGCGATGAGCCTGCAATAGTGGTAGAATGCTTGAATGGCTATCGTTTAAAAGAAAAAATGCCCACTAATCTTACTGAGTTTAAAACTCCACTAGGCGTTGTAGAAACTACGCGCACAGGTGCTGATGTTACTTTGGTTACTTACGGAAGTACATGGCGTTTGGTTACCGAAGCTGCCACAACCCTTGCTACTATGGGTATTGAAGCCGAAGTAATAGATATACAAACTTTATTACCGTTTGACCTTAATCATCAAATAGTAGAAAGTGTAAAGAAAACTAATCGTTTGGTAGTGATAGATGAAGATGTAGAAGGGGGAGCAAGTGCATATATTTTACAACAAATACTGCAAGTGCAAAACGCCTACCAATACTTAGACAGTGCGCCAATAACGTTACATAGCAAAAACCACCGCCCTGCTTATGGTACTGATGGCGACTATTTTAGTAAGCCAAGCGCTGATGATATAATAGATACTGTATATAACTTAATGCGTGAGAGTAACCCAAATAAGTTTGCTACTATAAACTAAAAATTAGCGCAAAATTAATTGTGTAACAAAACGCTCAAAACACCTTCGGATTAATTAAATTCGTCGGTATTTTGGGCGTTTTTTTCTTTGTCTTTTTGTAGCCACTTGGGCTTGTCTTTTGGTGTTTTAGTTTCCTGTTTAGGGGTAGTCGTTTGTTTATCTTTAGTTAATGTGGTTTGTTTTTTCGTATCAAACTCCACTCCTATTTCAGTTTGTTTTTTTGTTTTTACTTTTAGGGTACTGTCTTTTTTAAACAAGCCAAATTCTTGTTTAAGTAATGTTTTTAAGTTTTGTTTTTCGCGTGCAAAATCTTCTTTGAGTTTTTGTTGCAACCCTTTACGGTCGTAGCTTATAACGGGTTTGTCGGTAGTGCCTTTCATGCTTATAAATAAACGTAGTTTACCTAAACCGTCGTTTTCTTCTTCGCCAAATTCATTGTTTTCTTTTTTAACACGAGCTTTTTTTGCAAGTAAATCATTCAATAATAAACTAAAATGGTAATCTATTTTATTGTCAAACGAATGTGTGCCACTTGCCGTAATATCAAGCAGGCTACTTTTTATGTCCATTTGGGGCATAGTTATCAACCCATTTTTAATATAAATGGTATTATTCATTTGCGAAAATTTAATGTTGCTTAATTCGTTTACATCAATAAAGCGAGAGAGTTTTTTTAATGGGTCAAAATTGGTTAATTGTCCTTTGTCTATAGTAGTTACAGCGGTGCAATACAGCGTGTTTACATCAGGTTTTAGTGCATTATTCCACGTACATTTTATACTTGCATTGGTACTTAAATTTCCTGCTACATTGGCGTCAGTTACAAATGTTTGTCCAAAATTATTAAGTACTACAAACATTTGTTTCATATCTATATCATTTGTTTCTAAGTCTATATTTGCCATTAGCTTATTGGCGTATGTATTGTCGATGCTGCCTTTGAGCATTACCGTACCGTTGCAGGTGTTAAAGCTATGTGCGTTGGTAGTTATTTTTTTATCCTTTAGGTGTAGGTCGCCTTTGATGTTGGTGGCATTTAATTTGCCAAATTTCAATTGTTTAATATCACTTACTAAATTAAAAGTAACATTGGCAGGCAGTTCTATGTTGTAAGTAGTTTGTGTGGCGGTAGTTTTAGTTTCGTTAAGTATATCGTCCATATTTATATTGTTGCTATTAAGGCTAGCGTTTATTTCTAAATTATTGCTGCTGCCTAATATAAATGGTAATATATTTTTGAGTTCGCCACTAAGGTCAAGGTTAGTATTATTAATGCTTACAGGCAGTTTTTTAAATACTAAATCGGTATTGTTAAACTGCATAGCTAAGGCATTACTACGTATAATGCGCTTATCGTTTATTAACTGAAACACCAAGTTAGCCACGTTTACGTTACCTTCCAGTATTTTTATTTTGTTATAATCTTGTACTGTTTTTATATCCAAAGGTCCTTCGTAGTGTATAGTGGTAGCAAGCGTTCCGTTAAGTTGTTGTAGTGTATCTATTTGGGCTATACGTTTTACGGCATCTAAGTTAAGTTGTGCTTTTAGGTGCGTTATTAGTACTGCATTATCAAAATTACTTATTGTTCCATTACCACTAATATTACCTGCGCCCAGTGTTGCTGCTATGTTGGTGCAGTTTACGTATCCGTTGTTAAACAAGTTGTCGTAGCTGGCATCTATGTTTATGTTGGTTATTTTTTCGTTGCTGTTGGGCTCGGTTATGCTTGCGTTGCGAGCCGTGATGTTGGCTTTAATACTTGGGTCGTTAGCGTTATTTTTGTTAATAGTTGCTTTAAAATTAATATCGCCATTGGCTTCGTAACTTGCCACCTGTGTAGCGTATTTATTGGGTAATAGTTGTAATATAGATTTTACTGAACACGATTTAGTGCTATTAATATCCATGTTATACGTTAGCTCGTTTTCGTTTTTTATAGTAGCGTTTAATAACAAATCAATACCTGCGTAACTAAGTTCCGTATTATTTAATGTATAGTTAGTATTATTAATAATTACATTGGAACTAACGTTAATTTTTTTGTTGCGTGGCAATGCAAAATCATTAGCTGCAAATGCTTTTAATTCGCCATTTAATGCTAAATCTAATGTGGTTTGTTTGCTAAACACTCCGCTTAATGTGGCTGTATTCCCTTGCAAAGTAAGACTTGTAGCGTTGGTGTAGTTTTTAAACTTTAGTTCCACATTGGTACAAGTTAGTTTTTTTAGTTCAAATAAAGTAGTGGTTTGTGCACTGGAAGTATCTTGTTTCCAAAAATGAAAATTATCTTTTTGGTTGCTTAGTATTTTTAAATTTATGTTACCGTTTAGTAATTTTATTTGTTGCACACTGTATTTTTTGTTAATGATGTCCCAAGCATTTATACCCAACTCTATACGTTGCATTACGGCTAGGTTTTCGGGGTGTTGCGGTACATTTACTTCAAGCAGGCGTACATTGGTAAGTACCACGGTTACCTGCGGAAAGCTTGATAATAGGGTTAAGTCCACCCCATCTATTTTTACAGGAGTATTAAGTTGTTCGTTGAGTTTAGCTAATACATAACTTATTATTTCTTGCTTGCGGTACGTAACTGTATATACCAATGTGCCTACTAGCAACAGTAGCAAGGCAAGTAGCGTAAGGAGTATTTTCTTAATCATAGTGCATTTATATTTTGTTTAAAAATATCGTATCTATGTACTAACGTAGTGTGTTAGTGTATTATTGTGCTAACATTGTGTTGTTAGCTAATTGTAGTTAATGTGTGTGCAATACTCAAAAACTATATGCACTATTGTTATTAAAATAAAAACACTAAAATACACATTAAATATGCGCGTACATTTTATAGCAATAGGTGGCAGTGCCATGCACAACTTAGCCATAGCATTACACAAAAAAGGGTATATAGTATCGGGGTCGGACGATGAAATACGTGAGCCGTCGCTTACACGCTTACAGCAGCAAGGCTTATTGCCCAATGTAATAGGTTGGGACATAAACAATATTACGCCAAACCTTGAGGCTGTAGTGCTAGGTATGCACGCCCGTGCCGATAATCCTGAACTATTACGTGCACAAGAATTAGGATTAAAAATATATTCATATCCTGAGTTTTTGTACGAAGCTACTAAAGATAAAACCCGCATAGTAATAGGCGGTAGCCATGGTAAAACCACCATTACTGCTATGATATTGCATGTGTTAAAACTACGCAATGTTAAGTTTGACTTTATGGTTGGTGCGCAAATAAAGGGTTTTGATACTATGGTAGAATTACACAACGATACCAAATTTGCTATATTTGAGGGCGATGAATATTTGGCTTCGCCTATTGATAGACGACCAAAGTTTCACCTTTATCACCCGCATATAGCCGTATTGAGCGGTGTTGCGTGGGATCATATAAACGTGTTTCCAACCTACGAAATATACGAACAACAGTTTGTGAAATTTTTGGAATGTATAGCGCCCAATGGTAAATTATTTTATTGTACTAATGACGATGCTTTGGCTAATGTAGTAGCGCAAAAGCCCGCTGCACTTAGCGCACAGCCCTACGACTTACCCAACTACACCATAGCCAACGGCATAACTACACTACACATTAACAACATAAATTACGAACTAAATGTATTTGGCAAGCACAACTTATACAACATGCAAGCTGCACAATTAGTATGTGCTGAGATAGGCGTAAATGCCCACGATTTTTATACTGCAATACAATCGTTTGATGGTGCTGCTAAGCGCTTGGAAGTGGTAAAACGCACCAACGAATGGGTTATGTTTAAAGATTTTGCCCACTCGCCCTCTAAGGTAAAAGCCACGCTACAAGCCGTTCGCGAGCAATATCACGACTATACTATAGTAGCTTGCCTAGAGCTACATACCTTTAGTAGCCTTAACGAAAACTTTTTGTTGGAATACGCACATACGTTAGACGCCGCCACTACTGCTTGCGTGTATTTTAATCCGCAGGTATTGGCACACAAGCAAATAAAACCAATAACAACTGAGCAAGTACAACAAAGTTTTGGTAACAATAGCATACATGTATTTACCAAAAGCAATGAGGTTGTAAATTTCATTACTACTCAAAATAAAACTAAAACTGTGTATTTACTAATGAGTTCGGGTAACTTTGATGGAGTAGATTTTAATGCTTTGGCGGGGTTAATATAGTTAGGGAATAGCTATTTTAATCTATATCGTATTAAGACTTCGATAAACTCAGTCTCCGTGGAGAGATTAGCAACATGAATAC
>JBEBIC010000025.1:0-21213 GCA_040080595.1 Bacteroidia bacterium
GTAATTGGTAGTGTGGATATTTATTTTAAACCTGCTTTTTTCCGTTTATATACACGGCTTCTACGTTATTCATACCAAAATTATAGAGTAAATAATCTAACGAAGGCACAGGAGCAGTAATTATAAAATTAGCTTTTTTGCCAGGGCATATACTACCGTGTGTTTGGCTTATGCCCATAGCATACGCACTGTTTATAGTACTTGCATTAAATGCTTCGTTGGGCGTTATTTTGTAGGCTACACAAGCGTGTTGCAACATCCACCACATATTGCCATTGGGGCAACTACCAGGGTTATAATCGCTAGCTATAGCTATGGGCAAATCGGCAGCAAGCATAGCACGTACAGGCGGATTAGGCAAGCCCAAAAAATATTGTGCGCCTGGTAATATAGTAGGTATGGTATTGCTTTTTGTGAGCGCTTCTATTTCGGCGTCGCCTACATATTCAAGGTGATCCACACTTACCGCATCTACCTTTACACCTGCTTGCACACCACCACTATACGCTAACTGATTAGCGTGTACCTTGGGTTGCAAGCCATAGTTTTTGGCTACTGATAGTATGCGAATAGTTTCGGTGGGGGTAAAATAATTTTCTTCGCAAAACACATCGCAATAATCAGCAAGTTGCTCAGCGTGTATTTGCGGTAACATTTGGTTGCATATTAAATCTATATACCCACCTCTATCATCTTTATATTGTGGCGGTATAGCATGCGCTCCCAAAAATGTAGATTTTACGGGTATGGGCAAATTTTGCTTTAAACGTTGTATTACACGTAACATTTTAAGTTCCGTTTCAAGGCTTAAACCATACCCACTTTTTATTTCTATTGCACCAGTACCTAAACGTATAAGCTGTTGTATACGTGCGTAAGCATCAGTATATAATTCCTCATCGGTGGCAGTAGCCATACGTGCGGCAGAATTTAATATACCACCACCACGCAATGCTATTTCTTGATAAGTCAGTCCGTTTAATCTATCTACATACTCTTGCTCGCGCGAGCCCGCATATACGGCGTGTGTGTGGCTATCGCAAAATGTGGGTAATACTATTTTGCCTTCGGCATCTATTATTTCGAGGTTGCTCCAGTCGCTTATACCTTGCCAATCGCTCATTGACCCATAATCTACTATAGTATCGTTTTCGATGGCGAGGTAAGCATTTTCAATACAAGGCAAGGTATTCATACTCAAGCCACGTACTACGTGCTTTGGTGCGTCTTCTACTTGTACTAATAATTTTATGTTTTTGATAAGGAGTTTTTTCATTGGAGTTTAGTACTACTTAGTTACAAGTTGTATAATAAATAGGGCTTCGATAAACTCAGCCACCGAGGAGTGAATGTCGTAAACGTAATTATAACTTATCGTTCCATAACAGCTTTTATACCTTCTAAAAATACAGTCATCCCATCTTTAGAATGCGCTTGTTTTTCTTCGTTGGGATAGCCAATTTGTGTCCATGTAAATGTGGTAGTACCATCAGCATTAGGTTGTACATTGTATATTACTTTTCCGTAATTTTCGGGTACATCGGCTAAGCCCGAAAATCCGCTCCAGTAGCTGTACGTAAGGGTTTCGTTAGGCACATAATTAAGTATAGTACCGTGGTCTTTGTACTTAAAGTTTTCGTACTCTCCCTGAAATATTATTTCTGTTCCCACTTCCCAAGTTGTTACGGTTTCTGTTCCGTACAAATAATCTTTAATAATGCTAGGGGTTGTTAATGCTTGCCATACTTTGGCTACAGAGGCATTTACAATTACAGATTGTGATACGCTAAGGTCGTGGTTCATTGTAGAGGTTGTGGTTAGTATGTTTTCGTTATTAGTTATTTCATCTTCTTTTTTAGTAGGCATTAGCTTATACATTACCCAGCCCAAACCAATTATTAAATGCGCTATTACGATAATGAAAACAATAGTTGAAAACATAGTTATTAAATATTAATATCTATTTAAATGTATTTATTACCGTCAGTACGTAATTTTACATCAGCAACAAAATCTCTTATTTTTTGTTCGTTATCTTTTTTGCATATTAATAGCGCACCGTTACTTTCCACTACTATGTAGCCTTCTAAACCATCTATTACTACTAACTTATCGTTGGGTACATTTATAATGTTTTTGTGTGCATTGTACAACATTATGTTTTTACCCACTTTGGCATTGCCTTGCTCGTCTTTTTTTAAGTGTGTGTATAACGAGCCATACGTACCCAAATCGCTCCAGCCTATCATAGACTCGCGCACATAGGTATTACGCGATTTTTCCATTATAGCCTTGTCTATAGATATATTTTGACACAGCGAATAAGCCTGTTGTATAAATGCTTTTTCGTTAGGGGTATTATATTTATCTATACCGTCTTTAAATATAGAATTCATTTCAGGGTCGTACTGTTCAAAGGCTTTCATTATGCCTTTTAAACTCCAAATAAATATGCCCGAGTTCCACAAAAAGTCGCCACTTTCTATGAATGATTTTGCTAATTCTAGTTCAGGTTTTTCGGTAAATGTTTTTACTTTACCTATACGTTTATCTTTTTCTTTAACATCGCTTTCGGTAAATTGTATGTAGCCATAACCAGTATCAGGGCGAGTAGGCTTTAAACCTAGTGTTAGCAAGGCATCGGAGTTGGCGGTTTTTATCAAGCAATTATTTATTGCTCGTATAAACGTATCTTCTTTTTTAATAAGATGGTCGCTTGGCGCTACAACAATATTAGCATCGGGGTTTTTTGCCAATATTTTATAATTAGCATAGGCTACACATGGTGCTGTATTTTTACGAAACGGTTCGCATATTATATTATCATTAATAATGCTTGGTAACTGTTGCTTAACAAGCGTTTCGTAACTTTCGTGAGTTACTATTAATATATTTTCGGGTGGACAAATTTTCAAAAACCTATCGTAAGTCATTTGTAATAGTGTGCGACCTGTACCCAAAATATCAATAAATTGTTTAGGGAAATTAGTTCTGCTCATTGGCCAAAAACGGCTACCAATGCCGCCTGCCATTATTACTACATAATTATTTGTATTCATTTAAGTAATTGTAATTATTTATTGCTGTATCTTTTACTCCTACATGTTGTATGTTAAACGTAATTCGTAATTTTTAATTCGTAATTGGGGCTTATTATTTTTTAAGCGCTGATAATGCTGTTCTTAAATTAGAAATAATACCTTCAATATCGGCTAATTGGCACGTCCCTATTGATGCTCTATACCACGTACTATCTGTACTTGAGCCAAATGCACTAAACGGCACAATAGCTAATTTGGCTGCGTTTAGTAAGTATTGTGTGATGTCGGGCGTGGTGCTTAATACATCGCCCGCAGGTGTCGTGTAGCCTTTGTAATCAAATTTTAAAGTAAGGTATATTGCTGCTTGTGGCTCTATGGCTTCTACTTGCAAGCCTTCGCTTTTAAGTAGGTTAATACCTGTGTATAGTGCGGTTAATCGGTCGTTTACCATTTGTTTAAATTGCAACAAAAACGGTTGCACATCAGTAGAACCTAAGTAATTAGCCACGGCTACTTGCTCCGCTTTAGGTGCCCAAGCTCCAACGTGCCCAAGTATCGATTTCATTTTATCCATTACATGTTTAGGGCCAAAACCCCAACCTACACGTACTCCTGTGGCTGCAAATGCTTTTGATAAACCATCAACGTATATGGTATAGTTGCGCATTTCGGGATATAAACTTACAGGATCCACGTGTTTTATTCCGTTAAATGTAAGTACCCAATATATTTGGTCGTACATTACGTACAATGGTTTTTCATCGGGGCTACGGCGATTGTTTTCTTCTAATACCAACTCACATATTTCACGCAAGCCTTGCTCGGTAAAGGTTGTTCCTGTTGGGTTTAATGGGCTACACAATGCTAATAATGTGGCAGATTGTATGTGCGGACGAAGCTCGTCTGCTGTAGGCATAAAATTATTTTGAGCAGTAGTTTCTACAAACTTTTGCTTACCATGTGTAAGGTGTGTATAGTGATTATTGTTCCATGAGGGTACAGGGAAAAGCACGGTATCATTAGCATCAACAATAGTTTGGTACAAGGCATATATAAGCGGGCGAGCACCACCTGCTATTAATATTTCGTCGTTTTTATACGTTAATCCTTGATGTTGTTGTAAAAATGTACTTACTGCATTACGCAGTTCCAATATACCATCTGCAGGCGGATAATTGGTTTCGTGGTTGTTGTATGCGTCTATGATATTGCTTGTAAGTAGCGCAGGTATTGGAAATATTTTTGGAGAAAAATCGCCAATAGTAAGGTTATATATTTGTTCGCCTTGTTTTATTTTGTTGTTTATTTCGCCTGCTAGTTTTATAATTTCCGAACCTATAAGGTTCTCTGCCATGCGCGAAACTTTTGTTGATGTAGTAGCTGTATTCATTAATTAAGAATTGATTTTTAACGCATTTTAAATAATAATGCTTTAACAAAAATAACAATCTTACTATAGTGGCAAACAACTATTTGCAATTACTTTTTAAATACTATTAAGTGGTTTTATAGCACTATTTTTTATTCAAAAAAACCAAAGAAAAACAATACCGCCGCTTGCTCCTTTTGCACGCCCTTAGCGCTTCCTACAATACTTCCGTTTTTGCGCACTGTACCATCGGTTTCTATTTTGCCCACAATACTTCCATTAAGGCGCACGGTACCATCGTTTTCTACATTGCCTACAATGCTACCATTTTTGCGTATAGTACCACTACGTTCTACTTGTCCTTTTATGCTACCATTTACTCTAATATCTCCATTGGTTTCAAATTTTCCTTTTATACTACCGCTAATGCGCACATCGCCGTTGGATTCTATGTAGCCAAATATTGACCCGCTTTTACGTATTTCTTGCGCATGTAGTACAGTAGTAAATATACAAGCCAATAGCGTTAATTTTAGTTTCATTTTACAGTTAATTTAATGTTAAATATACGCAATACAATTACACTATTTTAAGTTTGGCAAATTGCAATAACAGTTGTTTTTCCTCGCCTGTGCTAAATTGTATAGTTGCTTTTATTTGTGGTGCATTGCCTTCCATTTTAAGTACAGTACCTATACCAAAGCGTGCGTGTTCTACTTGCATACCTACCACAATATCGTTGGGATTACTTGCCTCAAAATTACCAGTGGTAGCAGGTGGTGCAGTAGTTCCTATTTTGCTTAATACACGTGGCGGACTATACGTACTTGGAGTACTTACGGGTTTTGATAATGTACTTGTAGTACCTGTAGTTTTCTTTTGGAATGATGATGAACCGCCAGAATTATTACTTACGCTTGAGCCACCTGTGTACCACTTGCTGTTACCTTCGGTTTTGGGCATTATGTATTCTAGGTATTCTTGTTCTATTTCGTCAATAAAACGGCTTGGACGGTTGTTTACTAACTTACCCCACTGAAACCGAGATTCGGCGTAGCTTATCATTGTGCGTTTTTCGGCACGTGTAACGGCTACATAAAACAAACGGCGTTCTTCTTCTATTTGTTCGTTGCTAAAACTTGCCATTTTACTTGGGAACAAATCTTCTTCCAAGCCCACTACATACACATATTTAAACTCTAATCCTTTTGATGCGTGTATGGTCATTAATGTTACCATATCTTTGGGTTTTCCATCGGCATCTTCCTTATTATCTCTATCCGTAAGCAGAGCTATATCTTGTATGTATTCAGCTAATTTACGTTGTGGTAATTCGCCAAATTCATCGGGCTGTGTGTCTTCGGTAAATTCTTTTATACCGTTTAATAATTGTTCCAAATTTTCCGAACGGCTTACTCCCTGTGGGGTTTTATCGTTTAATAATTCGGTAAGTATTCCACTTCGTTTGGCTATTTCGTCAGCTGTTTCAAAAGCATCTTTATCTTTATTCGTAATTTGAAACATACGAATCATATCATGAAAATTTTGCAACTTTTCGTACGTGCCTTTGTTTAAACCTATTTGAGTGGCGTACATAGGTAAGTTTTCTAACACTTGCCACAAGCTCAATCCATTATCGGCGGCGGTTATAGTTAGTTTATCTATGGTAGTATCACCAATACCACGTACTGGATAATTTATAATTCGTTTTAGTGCTTCCTCATCGTTAGGGTTTATTACCATACGCATATAGGCTACTAAATCTTTAATTTCCTTGCGCTGATAAAAACTTAATCCGCCATATATTTGGTAAGGAATATTTAGCTTACGCAATGATTCTTCAAACGAACGTGATTGTGCATTGGTACGGTACAATATAGCAAAATCGGTATATTTAGCGTTTTTATTGCCTCGGGTATCAAATATATTATTGGCAACTATTTTACCTTCGTCGTTATCGGTAATGGCCATGCTTACCGTTATTTTTTCGCCTACCTCGTTGCTTGTCCATACATTTTTATCCAACTTTTCTTTGTTGTGTTCTATAATGCTGTTGGCTGCTTTTACTATGGTTTGGGTACTGCGGTAGTTTTGTTCTAGTTTAAATGTTTTAAAATCAGGGTAATCTTTTTGGAAATTTAATATGTTTTGTATATCCGCCCCACGAAACGAATAGATACTTTGTGCATCATCGCCCACTACGGTTACATTTTCGTACAATGCCGCCAAACGCTTTATAATAGTGTATTGCGCAAAGTTGGTATCTTGGTACTCATCTACCATTACATACCTAAACTTGTGTTGATATTTAAGCAAAACATCAGCATAGCGCAAAAATAAAATATTGGTATTAAACAACAAATCATCAAAATCCATTGCCGAACTTTGTACCAATCGTTTTTGGTAACGGCTATATATTTCGCCTACCATAGGGCGGTTGGCGTGCTTGTCCTCAGTCGTGTAAGCCGCAGTAGCGTTGTATTCCTGTGGCGACACCAAACTGTTTTTAGCACTACTTATACGCCCCAATACACTTGCGGGTTTGTATATTTTATCGTCCAAATTAAGTTCTTTTACCACGGCTTTTATTAAGCTACGGCTATCGTCCGAATCATAAATAGTAAAATTACTTGGAAAGCCCAGTTTCTCCGACTCTACACGCAATATACGTGCAAACACCGAGTGAAAAGTACCCATCCACAAGTTGCGAGCGTCACCATTGGTTATACTGCCTATACGCTCTTTCATTTCACGTGCGGCTTTGTTGGTAAACGTAAGTGCTAATATGCTAAACGGACTTACGCCTTGGTGCATAAGGTGGGCTATACGCATAGTAAGTACACGTGTTTTGCCCGAACCTGCGCCTGCTATAACCATAGTTGGGCCGTCGGTATTTTCAACAGCTGCACGCTGTGCGTCGTTTAATGAATCTAAGTAATGTGCCAATGTAAATGTTGTTTTTTTATAGTTTTTACAAAAATACATTACGCTTTAGTTTTGGCACTATGCAAGTTGCTAAAAAAATAAAAAGTTATATACAATGCTGAGCGAAATTAGTGCTTACCTAAAATTATGCTGTAAATTCCTCATAGCAAACTTACTCTTTATTCTTTTCTTCTTTAATAACATCAAGCACAATATCATACTCAAAGCCCTTGGTAAGTGTGTGTTGTATGGCTTTTTGTAGTAATAGATAATTGAGTGTGGACAGTTTTTGTTCGCCTATTTTGCGGCGAATATGATACATAATGTTTTGTGTGTATTCATCGTCGTCAATAGTAAGTAAAGCTTCTTTTATACAACGGTCGCTTATGCGTTTAAATTTTAATCCTTGTACTATTTTTTTACGTCCCCAGCGTTTAATGCGGGATTTTCCACTCACATACAATATTGCAAAACGTGCCTCGTTCAAAAAGCCATCGGCTATAAGTAAGGTTATTACTTCGTTAGCTTCGTTGGCATACATGCCCCACTCTATTACTTTATCGTACACCTCTTGCTGGCAACGCTCCTGATAAGCGCAGTACGACTGTGCTTTGAGCAATGCTTGCGGTATAGTATATACTTTGGGTGTAGGCATAAAATAAATAAACTGTGTGGTAACAAATATATAAAGCTAAGGCTTTGCTACAAAGATTAAAATAATAACTTAGCGCAATGGAATTAAATAATAATTTTTCGGAACTAAGTACATCTCCTCAAATAAGAGAAAAAATTTTGGCTTATGGCGTTGCTAAAACATTTGCCGAGGGCGATATTATTTTAAATGAAAACGCCTACATAAAAGCCATTCCGCTTGTAAAAAGTGGAAGTATAAGAGTAATGCGTACCGAGGAAGAGGGGCGTGAAATACTACTCTACTACATTACTGCGGGCGAAAGTTGTATTATGTCGTTTTTGGGAGGTATGCACCAAGATACCAGCAAAGTAAAGGCGGTAGCCGAAGAGGAAACCGAAATACTTTTTATACCTGTAGATAAAGTAAATTTATTAATAAAAGAATATCCCGAATGGTTAGATTATATTTTTAAACTATACCATAAACGATTTGAGGAACTTCTAGAAGTAGTTAATGCCGTGGCTTTTAAAAAAATGGACGAGCGACTACTTAGTTTCATAAAAAAGAAATGTGAACTTAATAAAACCAATACACTTAATGTTACGCATGAATATATAGCCAACGAACTAGGTACGGTACGTGTAGTAATATCGCGCTTGCTTAAACAAATGGAACAGGAGGGCTTGGTACAATTGGGGCGCAACAAAATATATGTTATGTAACATTAGTAGCCGTATGTATGCTCCTATTAGTTGATGTTTGCCTTAAGTAAATTTTAAACAAAAAACAACGTGGAGATAATAGGTTATATAGCATCAATATTAATAGGGATTTCGTTAGGATTAATAGGCGGCGGAGGTAGCATACTTGCTGTACCTATACTTGTATATTTATTTAAAATAAATCCCGAAAACGCTACAAGTTATTCGCTATTTATTGTAGGCGTTACTTCTTTATTTGGAGCAGTAAGGCATTACAAAATGGGTAACTTACAATTACAATCGGCACTGATTTTTGCAATACCCTCGGTGCTTTCGTTACTTGTGGTTCGTAAGTTAATTTTGCCTTTAATACCAGCTCATTTATTTTGGTTAGGCAGTATTGATGTAACTAAAAACATGTTTATAATGATAGTATTTGCAGGGTTAATGATAGCAGCTTCTACCGCTATGATACGCACTACACCTACAGTAAATACAGGGCAAAAAAGCAACTTAGCACAACTCGGCGGTATTGGTTTTTTGGTAGGATTAATAACTGGATTTTTGGGTGCTGGAGGCGGTTTTTTAATAATACCTGCGCTATTGTTTTTTGCAAATTTAAGTATGAAACAAGCCGTAGGCACATCGTTATTAATTATATTTATTAATTCACTTATAGGCTTTGCGGGCGATGTGTTTAATGGTATAACACTTAATTTTCAATTGCTTTTTTTAGTTACAAGTATTGCACTAATAGGTATGCTTATAGGTACAGTATTATCCAAAAAAATAGACGGTACAAAACTTAAACCTGCTTTTGGCTGGTTTGTATTACTAATGGGAATTTATATTGTAGCTAAAGAATTGTTTTTTTAAATAAAATGCACTTACGTAACAATTGTTACATTATATATTGTTTTAAAACTTTTAGTTTACGTAAACTAAAAAACAATTATTATGAAAAATCATTATCAAGTACTTATTGTAGGTGGCGGTAATGCTGGGCTTTCGGTAGCTTCGCAATTACTTATTAAAAATGATACACTTACTATTGGCATTGTAGATGCTGCTACAAAACATTACTATCAACCCGCCTGGACATTAGTAGGTGCTGGCGTGTTTGATATAAACAAAACCGAACGTAATCAAAAAGGCTACATACCTAAGGGTGCAACATGGATACAAAATAGTGTTGTAGAATTTAAACCCGAAATAAACACCATTTTATGTGCAAACGAACAAGCTATTACCTACGATGCACTTGTTGTATGCCCTGGTATTCAGTTAGATTGGTATAAAATAAAAGGTGTTAAAGAAGCACTAGGTAGCAATAACGTAAGTAGCAATTATTCATTTGAATTTGCGCCTTACACTTGGGAAATGATTAAAAATTTTAAAGGCGGTACTGCAGTTTTTACTAATCCTGCTACGCCTATTAAATGCGGTGGAGCACCTCATAAAATAATGTACTTAGCATGCGACTATTGGCTTAAACAAGGCATATTAGACAAATGCGATGTGCACTACGTATCGGGCGCTGGAGTTATATTTGGCGTAAAAGAATACGCAGAAACATTGCAAGGGGTGCTAAAAAAATATAATATACACACGCACTTTGGAGCTAATGTGGCGGCTATTGATGGTGCTACTAAAACAGTAATTTTTGAAGTAAAAGAAACGCACGAAAATTTACAACAAAAGTTTTCGAAAATGCAGGCGGCCTGCTATGGTATTACAGAAAGTGAAAGTACCGCCGATACTAAAAAAGTAACTATGCAGTTTGACTTATGCCATATAGTGCCACCACAATCGGCATCCGATTTTATAAAAAACAGCCCACTTACTGATGCCGCTAACCCACTAGGATATGTAGAAATAAACAAACACACTATGCAACACAGTCGTTTTGACAATGTATTTGCATTGGGCGATTGCACTAATGCTCCATGTAGTAAAACAGGGGCAGCTATACGCAAGCAAGCGCCTGTAGTAGTTACTAATGTGCTGGCATTATTAGCTAAACAACCCATTGTGGCACAATACGACGGATATAGCGCTTGCCCTATTCCTACTCAATATGGCAAATTAATGCTTGCCGAATTTGATTATAGTAACACACCTAAAATGACTTTTCCGTTTAATCAGGCTACACCACGTTGGTCTATGTGGATGCTTAAAACAAAGGTGTTGCCGTGGTTATATTGGAATAAAATATTAAAAGGTACTGCTTAACATTTAATATTATTAATAGAAATTGATACTGTAGTTAAAAATAGTTTTTAAGGACTCGAGTTTCAATGGTTCGCTTTTTTTGTACCCTACTACGCCCTACTATTTTAATTGTAAATATATTCGTGTGTATGTATTCATAACTCTATTGGTGCATATTAGGAAGTATCTACTATGAGTTAGCAATTAATATTTTAACTTAAAACCCAATTCAAACATGTGGCCAAGCATAGTACATTTTATATTAGGCAAATCGTATCTATTTACTAATTACTGTAGCTGTACTTACAGTTGTAATGGGCTACAATTCCAGCAAAGTAAGTATAGATTATCAGTTTGCACCATTTTTAATTTATAATTGACTCCTATTTATTGCCCACGAGTAGTATTCATACGGTAATAGCCCAATAGTTGGTCGTAGTATTTACCTTGTGTTTGTGCATATACAAGCAGCGTGTAGTCGTTTTCGGTTTCAAAATAATCGCCTTCAACTGTGCTTGCATTGCCTGTGGTTTCGCCATATTTAACCAAGCGATATTCGTAGTTATAATAGCCTTGTTTCAACGTCATTTTAGCATAATATGCACCCATTGCTTTGTCGTAGGTAAGTTTGTTTTCGGGCGTGTAAGCAAAGTTACTCAACTGCCCATACACATACAATTCTCCGTCTTTAAACGGTTCTGTTTTAGGATAATAAAAACGCACGTAAGCATAATCGGCATCGGTTTCGGGGTTGCGAGCAAGTACCGAATTTATTAAGTATTTACCATTCAAATCGCCTTTGTAAAAATAACGCTTGCTACGCAAGGCATCATTTTGTAAATACACGTTGTAATGCTTACTAGTATCAAACTCTATGGTATTAACGTACTGCGTGGTGTATCTAAAGTTTCTAAAATCAAATTCTCTATAATCGTTTCCTGCAGCAATACTATTGTCGTTGGAGTTGCTGTAAGTACATTCAGTACCGTTTAGGAAGGTAGGTTGCAAGCCACGTGTAGCCTCGTTCCAATCGTTATTTTTCATTAATACAACTTTTAAATCGCTAAAGGGCGAAGCTATATTTAACTTGCCATAATCCAATTTAAAATCTATTTCTTGGTGCGTGTTGCGCTTACTTACCACGCCCGAACGCATATATTGTGTACTTACACTTATTTGATTATCTACTACTATAAAACGGTAGGTAAGTACCAAATTATTTACATCGTAGTTTTCATACACTTTTAGCAAATAATTGCCCGATTTAGTTATTTGCACATACTCGTTGGGCAAGGTAGTTTCGTAGTGTACATAGCCCTGCGATGTGTTAAACGAATAGTTATAACTGCGTATAATATCCTCAGCAAAACCTGTGGTGTATTCGGCAGGCGTTAATCTGTCGGGTTCCCAGTTGCTATCGCAATGTATAAATGTGTAGTTGTAATTTTTTAAATCGCGCGATAGGTTATCAAAACTTAGCAGCAATTGTTCAGTACCACCAAGTTCTATCATTGCATCGCTTTGGTCAAACCCTTTACGGCGCAATTGCACCGTTTTTATACTAGATTGATACACCCTATTGTCGTACTTCAACTCTTGTTTTACATAATCGTCTTGCGCTAGTAGTAGCAAGGGCTGTAGGAGTACTAATAGCGTTAGGAGTTTCATTATTATTGCAAAAAGTTTTTGTTATTAAATACAATTGTTTTGGTCAAGTTTTTTAAATCGGCATTGGCACGCAGTATCATATTTTCGCTATTAGGAAACGGCACAAAAGCTCCTTGTAGTTTCTTTTTAGTTTCGGGTTTTAGTGCGTTAATGTCGCCTTGCGCACCAGCAAAAAAGTTGTTAAAATTACTTACGTAAGCAATAGGTTCGCTTTTTAATACTTGTTGTGTAGTTACATCTATATAATCTAAAGAACCGCCAATGCTTGCTTCCTTGTGTTGTTGTGTTTCCAACACATTGCAACTTATAGTTTTAAATTTTGGTGTTTTAATATCGTTACCCAAACTATCTTTTTTTACATTACCACGGCTATCATACACGTAGCTGTAGCCATCGGCCACTTGTTTGGTTTCGGTGTAGCGGTTTTCTTTAAGTTGTTCGGGCATTACATTTATGCCTTTAAGTGTAAGTAATATGTAATAATTGTAAGCAGTGTTGCTTTGCAATTCATTATCAAAAGTTATCCATTTACTGTTTAAATCGCGCACACCCATTTGCAACAATTCTTTTTCGAAACCTGGAGGCAACACGCTATTAGTTTTGTTAAGTACTTTAAGCAATACGTGGGTTTGTCCTTTGGTTAGTGCCTCGTTCATTAATGCAGGTAAGTCTTTATAATCAGCATACAAACGTTGTGTTTCCAAAAAGTTGGTGTAGGCGTTGCGTGCCGAGTAGCGGTCGCCGTTTTGCAACTCGGTTTTACCTTTTGTGTAATAGTACTCAGCAGCTTTTTGTTTGCTAGCAAGCATATCATCATCATAGTTTACGTAGTCAAACTGCGCTTTGCGTTTGGTGGGTAGTTTTACATACAACACAGGTAGTGGGCGTAGTTTTTCTTGGCGAATTTTCATACGTGTGTATATATCGTATATTTCATCGTAGTTACTTGGTCGGCCTTCTTTTTTTAAATAGGCTATACGGTCGTTATCTACCATGTTGGCTTTGCGGTAAGCGTCTTCCAGCGTTTTTATATTTTTATCAGACGCTTTTCCTTTACGTATTTTTTTTATTGCCATATTAATAGCCTCGTCGTAACGACCTTTTAATAATGCTTTTTGAGCAGTGTAACAGCTACTTAGTAGTGTGCTAATAACGAGTAGAGTAATTAATTTTTTCATGATGTAAAATGGTTTTATAATTATTGTGTAAACATAATTGAACAAACGGGGTTAAACAAAAACTTTACCAATTATTTTTAGTGCGTGTTTTTAGTGCGTATTTCTATCGTTTTTAACAATGAAACAGTTGCTATTGTTACATTACAACTTTCGAAAAAAACACACTATTACAAATACGATTTTAGCAAACGTAAGCGGTGCGAGTATTTTTTTTGCGAGGCATCGTATATTCCAAAATGGTCAATAGGATCTATTTTTACCTTGCCCGATGCGTGTATAATAGTGCCTTCGCCAGTCATTATTCCTACGTGTATAATACGTCCATCAGCGTTATCAAAAAATGCTAAATCGCCCGCTTGTGCTTCTTCTACAAAACTAAGCGAAACACCTAAATCGGCCTGTTGGTAAGCATCTCGTGGCAATTGTTTGTTGGCTAATTTATAACATATTTGTGTAAGCCCTGAGCAATCTATGCCAAACGGCGAGCGTCCGCCCCATAAGTACGGCGTGTTTATGTAGTTGCTTGCAAAATTTACAATATCAATGCGTGCACCTTTAGATGTAGAAACTTCGCCACCATATTCGTACTCCTGCTGTTCTATATTAAAACTTCCTGCACGGTAGTAGGGTAGGCTACTACCCAATACTACAGAGGTTATATCGTTATTGTGTTGCACTATTGATAATATATCGCTTACTACGCTACGGGCGGTACTGTAGCTTATGGCTTCGGCAAATGTATCGCTAATATAATGTACTTGATTACGGCTTATCCAACACAAATAATTATCGTGAATAATGCGTATGTGTGTCCATCGTTCTTGCTCTTCCATTATTTGGTAATGCTCGCCAAACAATAATTGCGTAACCATTTCGCTGGCATCACTAGGTTCTTTGCGGCAAGGCACACTACTCAAATTACATATTCCGTACATTGTTTTACTTTTAAATAAATAAGCTGGTGCATAATTATAAAAAATACTTGACTTTATTGGTAATGTGAATAATTTTAGGAGAATAAATAACCGTGTTAGCGATAATTTATTACATAATTAGTATATATTTACTTCAAAATAATTTAAATCAAAAATGCTATGCTAAATAATTACGAATTAGGAATTAAAAATTACGTGCAACGTACTACACTATTACTTGTACTATTATCTATTTGGTCGCTGAGCGGAGCCGAAGCGCAAGCCCAAAACAACGTTGGTATAGGCACAACCACACCTAACAATAAAGCCGTGTTGGAGTTACAATCTACCAACAAGGGTTTTTTAGCACCACGTATGAACACTTCATTTATGAATGCCATAGCGCCCACGGCTACCGAAAGCGCATTGCTTATATACAATACCGATAGTGCATGTTATCATTTTTATAACGGTACAGCTTGGAAAAATCTTTGCCAAACAGGAATAGATACCGCTACTATAAATAATGCCATAAAAAGTTATTTGAGTGGTGTAAACGTTACTACAGTTATTAATAATATGCTTGTAGATAGCAGTGTTACCAATTTTGCAACTATCAACAACGCTATTATTAATAACATAACTATAGATAGTAGCGTTATAAATTATACGACTATAAACAATGCTGTAATAAATAATTTAACGGTAGATAGTAGTGTTATAAATTATACAACTATAAACAACGCTATAATAAATAATTTGGTAGTTGATAGTAGTATTACTAATTATGCCAACATCAACAACGCAGTAATAGATAGTTTGCAGAGCAATTATATAAACGCTACCACAGGTAACTTTACTACACTTAATGTGGGCGGACAATCTATTAATAATTTGATGACCGACAGTATTAAAAGTCAAGCGTGGTTATTAAAAGGCAACACGGCTACCAACGCTAACACTCATTTTATGGGTACTACCGACAATACATCACTACGCATACGTACCAATAATACCGAACGTATGATAGTGGATAGCTTAGGTAATGTAGGTATTGGTACTACAATGCCAGGTGTTAAGTTACACGTAAAAGATGGAGGTAGTAATTTAATGTTTACCGAATTACCTCAAGTTACAGTATTGCAAAATGATGCTGGTACAAGTAATGCATTAATATCAACATTTACAACAGCAGGAAACTCCACGCTTGCTTTAAATTTACAAGGTGTTGCCAACTGGAATTTATCAGCAATGAGATATGCCAATCGCTTAGATATTGGTACTTCTGGTGGCGCCGATTCGGTAACGTCTAAAATAGTTACGTTACTTGCAAACGGTAACGTAGGTATAGGAACAACAACCCCCACCGAAAAGTTAGATATAAACGGAAGTATAAAAATAGTAGATGGTACACAAGGCGCAGATAAATTATTAACGAGCGATGCTACAGGTAAAGCTAGTTGGAAAACCGTAGGGCAAGCTACTACAAATACTGCAATATACAGATATGGTGGTGTAATAGATTTAACCGCTTATGATACCAGTAAATATTATCCTGTGGCATTTGCACCCGAAGCAGCGTGGCAAGCACTTAAAATAGAATTTATTAGATCGGATACACACGAAGATGATGCTTTTAATGACCCTATGATATTTACAGGCACACTTCATTTTGAGGGTACATTTCGTCCTTATGGTTGGGGTAATACTTCAGGGCAAAATTATTATACACATTTTGAAGATGGTTATAATGGAGTACCTCAATTAAGTTATGTTTCTCGCAGTGCGTATAGTAATTCTATTGTTTTTTATTTTAAAGGAGGGCGTCATTATTATTACAAGAGTGGTGGCCCAATACAAAATGGTGGCGGTATAGGTAGCGATTATGCAGAGTTTTGTGGTTTAGTGTTTGAAATTGCTAATAATTATTCATCAGCACCTTGGCATAACGGTGGGCCTATGTGTGGCCCTGGTAATGTTTATGCAAACGTAGCTTACCCCGAAGTATTGGAAAAGCAAGGGTTTGCGATAGAGGGAGGTAGTATAAAAATAGTAGATGGCACGCAAGGCGCAGGCAAAGTATTAACGAGTGATGCCACAGGTAAAGCCAGTTGGCAAGCAGGTAGCGGTACTCCCGCAGGTATGATTAGTACTTTTGCAGGTACAGTATTGCCAGCAGGTTATTTTGCATGTAATGGTGCTGCCGTTAGCCGTACTACTTACGCTAATTTGTTTGCTGCTATAGGTACTACTTATGGTGCTGGCGATGGCTCTACTACGTTTAATTTACCCAACGTTCCTACTGATTATACACTAGTACAAGCAGCAAGTAATGTAGGCACACAAACCACAGGGCAAGTAATAAGCCATACACATACATTTGCTGCTCAAAACTGGGGAGGTACAGTACTTCCTCCCAATGGAGTTTCGGCAAATGGCTCAGGGCTTGATGGAGATTTAGATGGTTCTACTACTGTAACAGGTTACGATAAGGTTAGTGTAAGCTTAGTACTTAATAATACTGGAGCAGCCGCTAATTATCCATCAGGGCTTAGAATAACGTATTGCATTAAGTTTTAAACACTATATTTCAATTTTAAAACCGTTAAAGCGGTTAGTAATTCGTTATACCACAATCGCCCACGGTTTAAACCGTGGGCGATTGTGGTATAACGAATTTAGCCAAAATATTAAATTAGGATTGTAGCCTCTCTATTCTTTTACACGTTGTATAGCAGCCATATAAAAACCGTCAAAGCCCATACTTGGTAGTATGTATTGCTCTCGTACTAATTCGTAATTGGCATTAGCGCTCAAAAACTCTTGTACTTGCAATTCATTTTCTTGTGGTAGCAGGCTACACGTTGCATATACTGCTATTCCGCCTACTTTAAGCATAGCGGTATAGTTACTTAATATATGCTGTTGTACGGCACGTATTTCGGTTATAAATTCGGGAGTAAGTTTCCACTTAGCATCAGGGTTGCGACGCAACACGCCTAAGCCACTGCACGGTACATCAAGCAATAATCTATCCGCAGTATTGTGTAAGCGTTTTATGGCTTTGGACGAATCTATGGTGCGAGTTTCTACAATGGTAACACTGTTGCGCTTGGCACGTTTTTGTAGTTCCTCTAGCTTATGTGCTTCGGTATCCATACTTATTATTTTGCCCTTGTTGTGCATTAATGCGGCTATGTATAATGTTTTTCCGCCTGCGCCTGCACATGCGTCTATTACACGCATACCTTCACTTACATCAAGGTATTGGGCTATCATTTGTGATCCTGCATCTTGCACTTCTATTAAGCCATTTTTAAATAATTCGCCTCCAAATATATTAGGGCGTGTGGGCAATACGTAAGCATTGTTTAGGGCTGTAAAGTGCGAATTTATTACCTTTTCAAACTTTATGTTTTCGGTGCTTAATAGTTGTTCTACTTGCTTGTTGTTGGTTTTTAATGTGTTTACACGCACTACCAATGTTGCAGGTTTGTTTAGAGCAATCAGTTCTTTTTCGGCAATACCACTTTGGGCTATCCAATCGGGGTAGGATTGTTGTAGGGCTATGTTTTTCTCAGCTTCGGTGTTGCGTTTTTGTAGTTTTTTGTATTCGTCTTTGGTAAATATTTTTAGGTAATCGAGTTCGTTTCGGTATATCAAATACAAATCTATAAGTGCTAAACACTCTTTGGTAGTGCGGGGCGCGCTATAGTCTAATTCCAGCGAGTAGCAATGCTTACGATACCAACGCACTATTTCGTAAGTGGCATTGGCTATAAATGCACGGTCGCGCTTGCCCCATTGTTTGTTGGCTTTAAAACAACGCTCCAGTACTTTATCTGCTTTTTGTTTTTCGTTAAATATAAGTTCTAAATTTTGTGCAACGCCTGTTATAAGCACACGGTGTATTTTGTTGGTTGATAGCTGTTGCATCGTATATTTTTATTTAATAAATAGTGTGGTATTAAAACGGATAACCAATACCAAAGTTGAGGTTAAGGTGTTGGTAACGTAGTTCTTTGGCAGTAAATGTAGGGTTATTGGCTTTATTTATATCAATGTATTTTTGATTCCATGCTTTACTATAAATATGCGGTGCAGCCCACGTGTTACCGCTTGGACCTTCGGGGTCTATTATGCGTGTGGCAAAATCCAAACGAATAATTACGTACGTAAAATCTAACCTAAGCCCAACGCCAGTACCTACTGCTATGTTAGGAGCAACGTTTTTAAGCACGAAGTTTCCGTTGGGTCGTTTAACATCGGGGTACAATAACCATATATTTCCTGCATCAATAAAGTATGCTCCTTTTATAAACTTGTATAACGGAAAACGCACTTCGGCATTTGCTTCTAATTTTAAATCGCCAATTCTATTTAAGTTACTACTCTTAGTAGTACCAAAGCCTCCAGGCCCTATGTTACGTGCGTCCCAAGCTCTTATATCATTACTACCACCTATAAAATAAGTTTTGGTATAAGGTACTACCTTGCCACTATTAAGGTAAGGCACAGCAATACCGCCCAACAAGCGATACACCAGCGCACTCTTGCGCCCAACAGGATTAAAAAAACGATACTCCAAATCTATTTTAGTAAAGTTGGCATAAGCACTACCCGAGTTGTTTAATTTATTACCAAAAAATATGTATTGACCATCGGTATTAGTATCTGCATTTTGTTGTACGTATTTATTAAACAAATAAGTAAGTGTGCCCGCAACCTCAAGCCCTGCTTTAAAATAATGATAGTTGCCACGTGCATTTACATCTTGGCTCGATTTTTCAACCGCTACTTTAAACGAGGTAATAAATACGTTACTAAACGCCAGTGCCAAACGTTCGTTGTTAATAATAGTTAAACGATTAGTTAATTGCTCGCCCAAATTATACTTAGCATAACTTACGTCGTACTGCGGAAAAAACAATGTCCAGCGTGGCCTAAACTTGTATATACCCGCAAAGGTGGTATTAAATGTAGTACTTTGATAATCGGGGCGGTTTTGATATTTAAAAGCAGCCCCCAATTGTGTGCGTGGCTTGTATATAGCGGGTTCGTTGTTGAGTTTTAAAAACAGTACGTGCTTAGGTATAGTTATGTTTAGTTCGGGGGCTATAAGCACGGTGTTAAACTGATTGTTTTGTAGTGTTTTGGTACTGTCAGTCAATAACGTTTGCGCCTCAATAGCACCACGTAATTTTAGCTCATAAGTTTCGGCACCTTGCAATACATTTTTGTTTTGTAACCGTAATGTACCTCCTATACCTAAGTTGCCAAGACCAGTGTTGGTGCCATCTAGCGAGGCGTCAAAATTTTGTCGCTTGGTTGGCGATAGTTGTACGTGTACATTTATGTAATCAAATGCAGTATCACTATTATCGGGTATAAACTGTATGTTGATGAACTTAAATGTATGCAAATCAGCAAAGGCTTTGTAGGTATTTTCTACATCGGCCATACTGTAATAACGCCCTTGTTCAAAAAACAAACTCCTACGTATAATTTGGCGTGTAAAACCATAGTAGTTGTTGTATAAAAACTGATATCCTCGCACGTACTCTGTGTCGCTCTTGGTTTGCGTGGCATTTAGCGGATTATAATCTAAATCTATATAAATATTATTAAGTAAATATTGGCGTAGGTAAAATGGTTTTTTGTGGAGTTGCAAGCTATCGTTGGTTGTAATTAGCTTATTCAACTTCATAGTTAAATTTACTTTCATGGCATTTAAGTTACTATCAGCATCAAACTGAATAAACTCTTTATCAAAAAAATAAAAACCATTGTTTTTTAGCAGCTTAGTTATTCGCTCACGCTCACGTTCTATGTCGCTTATGTCGTAGTTATCGCCTTTTTTTATGTAGGCTTCTTTGCTATTAGTTTGTACTAAATTACTTATAACACTGTCTTCCAAATTATATTTATATTCGTTTATAATGTAGGGTTTGCCAGCGCTAACTTTATATACTACGTTGGCTCGCTTACCTTTGTAGTACACGGTATCAGTTACGTTGCTCAAAAAATAACCTTTGTTGTGCAAGTAATTATTCATTTGTTTACTGGTACGCTTGGTAAGTACCGAATCTATAATAACGGGTTCTTCGCCAATTTTTTGAGTTAGCATTCTTTTAAACCATGGGTTACTACGCCCCATACCAAAATTATACGCATACAAATAAAAACGCGGCCCCGATTGTAATAGCAATGTTCTGTTGGTTTTTTGTTTGGCAATGCTTAATAGTTCCTCTTTATCTAAAGTAAAGTTTTCTATAATATTATCAGACTTAATGGTAATGGAGTTGAGTAAGTGTTGCCCCTCAGGCACACGACGCGCAGGGTTACACGCCATTACTACCAATAATAACAACACGCTCCATTGTTTAATGAAACGAGTAGTGCATATTAATTGGGCTTGACGCATATAAGTAGAGTAGCTTAAAATTATTTGTATGTTGTTGCTCAAAAGTATTAAAAAGAAACTATTTTCAATGCCGTTAATAACACCTTTTATAAAATAGACTTATGACGCCAAAACGAGCATTAATAGTATTTCCCGACGAATGGATAAA
>JBEBIC010000479.1:0-1019 GCA_040080595.1 Bacteroidia bacterium
GGGCGATTTAAATACCACATAGTAGTACAAAACAAAGGCTATGATACCTTTGAAAAAGATTTTGATGCACGTACCGATGAAGCCAATGGCTTTAAAATAAAACTAAAAAATAGTTTTATTGAAGGACAATTATTAGATAAATTAACCCAAAAACCAATAGCCGACTCCGAAGTAGAAATATACGATGGCGATAAACTAATAGGTTTTGAAACTACTGACAAAAACGGAAAGTTTAAGTTTAAGGGCGATAAAAAGAAAAAATACCGCATAGTTGCCAAAAAAGAAGGCTACGAAATAGGCGAAACACTGTTTGATGCGTCTAAACAAAAAGGGGTGAGTTTACGTGCTATGAAACTGAATATGAACCTTGTGCCTATAGCCAAAAAGAACGCCGTATTTACCTTTGACGATATATTGTTTGACCTTGGTAAAGCCGAATTGCAACAAGCATCGTACGCCATACTTGACCGCTTGGCGGAATACATGGTAAGCAAACCCACTGTAAAAATAGAACTAAGTGCCCACACGGATATGCGTGGTAATCCAGCATCCAACATGACACTATCTGACCGTAGAGCCGCCTCGTGCGCCACGTATTTAATACAAAAGGGAGTGGCTAACGCTAACCTTAAAACAAAAGGATATGGTGCTACACGCCCCAAAGTAAAATGCGCAACCGCCGCAGCCTGCACCGAAGACCAACATTTTATTAACCGTAGGGTAGAAATAAAAATATTGGAGATATAGTTGGTTGCTTTTTTAACGAATACCATTAAAATTTTAAATACACTCACAATTCCAATAGCTAAGCGTAAAAGTCTAAATCTTTAGATAAATATTCGCTCAGCCACTGTAGAGTGGTTATAAAATTTACATAAGTATTTATCAATTAATTATATTGTAGGAAGCAATGAATTTATTATTATAAAATTTCAAATATTTTGCGTTTATTAAACTGTCTGCAATTACATTACCATAAGTTAATTCTTTTGTAAATTTACTTAAATACTTATTACAAT
>JBEBIC010000207.1:0-5084 GCA_040080595.1 Bacteroidia bacterium
ATTTAAAGTAAGTGTAAGTATTTGGCAAGTTTACTTTAAATTTATAAAACAAGGCGCTGTACCGTTTATTGTATAGCGCCTTGTTTATTGGTGTTTATTTACTTACTTGTTATTATTAGTCTAACACTACTGTAACCGAACCACTTTTTTCAATTACCTCTTCCGAAAATAATTTTTTAGTTTTTATCATATAATAGTAAGTACCAGGCGATACAACATTGCCTTTGTATTTACCGTCCCAACCTTCGTTACCTGTAAATAACAATTGTCCCCAACGGTTAAATATTTTTAGGTCTAAGCCTTTCAAAAATAAATCGTTTTTACCATCGCTATTAGGAGTAAAGGCATTACTAACAGGCAATACTTTATTCACAATTTCGTTATCTCCCCAGTTAGGGCAACCATTTTCTATTACTAATACTTTTACTATTTGGTTATTTTTAATGTCTTGCGTTTCAAATATATTATTGCCTACAGTTATTTGGCTTTTATCAATATACCATGTGTAGCTATCGTATATACTTGGTGTAGCTGTAAATGTTAGGCTTTGGTCTATATAAGATGTGTTATTTTCAACACTTGATGTAATGGTAACATGCGGAGTAATTTTTACTACTACAGGCAAAGCGGTAAAAGCACCTTCGTTTTTACAACCATCTTTGCTTATACTTCCCATATAATAAGTAGTGCTTGCAAACAAGTTAGGCGATGTAAAGTCGGGACCACGTTTTATGGTGTCGTTCCACGTAGTGCCATCTAACCAAAAAATAGTGGCCGTAGTTGGTTTTACAGTTGCTTTTAATACTATGGAATCATTTTCGCAAATTTCTATTAATGGAGCTGTTAATATTGGCAAGTCGGGTAATGGGAGTACGGTTACTTTTATAGAGTCGCGCTTTTCATCAGCTTTACACCCAAAACTATTTTTAACTTCGCAGTAAAAATGTTGAGTAGCTGGTGGGCTTACTTTTATACTATCGTTTCCAATACTGGTAGCACTTACACTTGTAGTGTACCACTTAATACTTTGGTACGGTCCTGTTACAGTAGCTTTAAATTTAATGCTATCTAATTTACATATAGTGTCGTTGGGGGCTAATGTAAGTATAGGGCGTGCAGGACGAGGTACCATAGTAATTAATACACTATCTCTTACTTGGCTAGATAAACAACCTGTAGCTATCATTTTGGTTTCAAAATAATATTTAATGTTATTTACAATAGGAGGCGTTACCCAGTTTAATGCACCTAACGAAGTTCCGCCTGTGGCTGTGCCAAATACGTTGGTAATTCTACCTGGTATTCCTACTACTTTCAAAGTATCTACATTACCAAAGCATATACTATCGTTAGGCATGTAAGATAATATAGGAGCAAGAGGTAATGGGTTTATTCTAATTTTTACGGAGTCTCTGCTGGTTTTTAACACACAACCAAAACTCGTTTTAGTTTCTATATAATAGGTAAGTATTTTAACATTAGTATCGGTAGTTAATACTGGACTTGTAAAATTAACTGTACCCAAGGCTGTACCTCCAGTAAGTGTAGGATATACGGTAGATATAACATCGGGCTGAGGTGTTGCCGAAATAGTTATGGCATTGCCCGAACATATAGTATCATTTGCCGTTACCGTAGGTATAAATGCTGTAGGTAGTGGGTTTACGGTTAAAAACGTAGTGTCGTTACCTACACACGTATATATGTTCGTTTCTTTTACCGTTACAAATGCTGGGCCTGGCGTACTCCATATTGCATCTATGGTAGATGTACCTTGTCCACTATTAATATTTCCGCCCGATACTGCCCACAAGGTAGTGTGTATGGTTGGTGTTACACTATATGTACTGGTATCTACATTACATATATTTATACCAGCTGTAGTAGTTATTTTTGGGTCGGGTGTTGGGTTTACTGTTATTATTACACTATCTCTACGAGGCTGTAGCATACAACCTGCTGTAGTTCGGGTTTCTATATAATAAATGATAGTAGTAGGTAAAAGTGGAGTAGTTAGTACAGGACTTGTAAAGTTTACAGTTCCAATAGCTGCTCCGCCTGTAGGCGTTGTATATACGCTTGATGTAACGCCTGCTTGTGGTGCGGCAGTTATGGTTATAGTATTACCTGAGCATATAGTAGTACCAGGTGTAATAGTAGGAATAAATGCAGTAGGCAAGGGATTAACAGTTACACTTACATTATCAGTACCTACACAGCCGTATGTATTGGTTACTGTAACATCTACAGTACCTGTGCCTACGGTAGTCCAATTAACAGTTATTGACGTAGTGCCTGCACCTGTAGCAATAGTTCCGCCTGTTACTACCCACGCTATGGTACTAGTAGCTGGCGTTGCTGCTTGTATGCTATACGTACCCACATCGTTTTTACACACAGTTGTGTTTGATGTTGTAATAACTGGTTTTGGAGTTGGATTTAACGTAAAATCGGCAGTAGCGGTAACTACAGGACAACCAGGAGCTGAAACAGTATTAGTCATAGTATAAGTACCTGGTGCAAAAAAAGCAGGGGTTAAAAATGGTGTTACATCTCCATTCACATGCAAAACACCAAACTGACTTACTGTAAAATCGCCAGCAGTAGCGCCAGGTGCAAGTGTGTATGGAAGCAAAAGAGCATCGTCGCATATTGGGCTATTAGGATAGCTAAAACCAGCTGTAGGAACATTGCTTAATGTTATATTATTTACGGCATCTGTACCAGTACAGCCATCAGCGGTAGTTTCGGTTACGCTTATGCTTCCTGTAGCGCCACTACCCCATGTTACATTTATACTGCTTCCTGAACCCGAAGCTGGTGTACCACCAGTAACCGTCCAAGCGTAAGTACTACCACTATTAGGGGTTACGCTATATGTTTCTGTACCTGTTTTGCAAGCGGTAGTTGCAGCTGGTGTTATTGTAACATCTCCGCCACCTACGTTTACAGTTACTGATGAGGTAATGGTATTATTGCAATAGCCTGTCATTGTTACGGTATAAGTAGTAGTAACTGTAGGTGTAACTGTAATTGGTAACTCTCCATTAGACGCAGGATCTGGTCCATTATCAGCAGTCCATGTGTAAGTATTAGCACCATCAGAAGGATTTAATGTAGCCGAACCGCCTGCACATACAGTGGTTGGTGTAGCTATAATATCTCCAAGATTAACTCCAGAGCCTCCTGTTATTTCAAAATCGCATAAATTGCTACCCCAAGCATCAATCATTAAATAATAAGATGCACCAGGCGTTAAACCTGAGGCGGTAAGTGTACCCGAACTATTAGGGGCAGGCTCTATAAAATCAGACTCTGCACTAAAATTACAACATGCCGATGTAGCACTAAAAATTTGCATTTGAACACCTCCTGCAAGACCAGTATTGGAGCATGCACTGGTAGTAAGTGTAAGTGAAATGTTTGGGGATTCTGCCGTAAATCTTAACCATAAATTTCTATCAATAGTAACGTCAGCTACAGCACTACCACCACAACCTGTACCAAACGATTGCCCTGTTGAACAGGAGCCAAATACTCCTCCATTTTGATTTCCCTCAAGTCCACATGGTTTTGTAACACCATTACCAGACGAAAAGCCACCTGATACACCACCTGCAAAATCGCAAATATCTAAAGAGTTATTACAGTCCGAACCACTTTGGTCGCCACCTAACACACCAATTCCGCCTCCGCCTTGTGCACGTGCATTACTCCACGCTCTTACATATACGTAGGTGTTAGGTGTTAATCCTGTTTGTGTTAATGATGGGTTTAAGCTATTGGCATCGTCATCAATAGCGGCAACTAAATTTAATGCGCTTGGTGTACCTGTGTATAAAGCAATAGAACCATCAGCGTTGGTTGTGTTTCCATTACGAGGATTAACACTAATAATACCTGATGCAGGTACTTTTATTTTAAACCATACATCGCTTACTGGTAAGTTAGCATCTGCACAGTTAGCAGGTACAGGCATTGTATTATTAAATGTAGCACCTACGGTTGAGTATTGTGTGGGTAAATGTTTAGTTCTGCCAAAAGCAGGTGTAACGGTTAAATCTATAGCATTAGCTGGCTCGTCGTTGGTTGGTGGTGTTATTGCTACCACATCGTTTACCGCGAGTGTAAACTGTCCAATATCTGCTTTAATGTAATTACTTACGCTTACATAATATTGCTTGCCCGCTACTAGGTTAGTAAGTGCTATACTTTCGGTAGCTCCTGAGTAGGTGTTGTCTTGGCTTACAATTGTTTTTTGTTTGCGACCATTAATTTCGGTAACCGTTACTACGGCATCAAAATTATTTAAACCTTGCACCTCTATAGTGGTAGTAGCTTGATTGGCAACAAATTCAAATTCGTTAGCATCGTTACCGTTATAACTATTAGTTGATGTAGCACCTACCATAACAGTAGTTGCAGTAGCGGTATTAATGCGGTTTGCGTAAGTAAATGTACTAATAGCAAGCGATAGGGCGAGAGTAAAATATAGTTTCATAGTAAACGATTATGTTGTTGTTTTAATAAAAATGGAATGCGTATTGTTGTATATAAAAAGCAATTATTGTTTTTTATTAGCCACTTTAATTTCTCTTGGTTGTAGCGGTTTGTAGCCTTTTTGTAGTAATAATTGTTTTAATAATACGGTTGAAAATGCTTTATCGCTTTCGTGCATTACTGCTGGGTAAGTAACCCATACATGTAGCTGCGCGTTAGTTTTACCTGCTTTGTATTCGGTTTTAGAATCGGTAACATTCATTATTTTTTTAATTTCAAGGTCTAAAGTAGCTATTTCTTCGGCTGATTTTACCCCTTCAAACGGATAATATACTACTATTTTATTGCCCTCGGCAGTTTGTGCTTTAGTAGTTGTAAGGCTTGATATTAGTACAATAGTTATTAAAAAAGTAATTGTTTTCATAATAAATGTTTTTTTTGATTAGAGTTGATTAAAAATAATATTGTTGTGTACTAAAATAGTTATTTTTTTATATCTACCAATTATTTTTTTTACTATCAGTAGTTGTTTTAGATAAAGTTACTTAAAAACAAGTTGGGGGCATCAAATTTATTGATGCCCC
>JBEBIC010000480.1:0-1007 GCA_040080595.1 Bacteroidia bacterium
GTTTTATGTACGAATTTAAAGTACATAAACTCACATTCGTAAATATGTTTGTAATAGCTTACATAGCAGTAGTAGCGCTGTTTCCGTTTGGTAATACTGGCTTCAGATTATTACTGCCACTCTATGTTATTAGTTTTTATTATGCTATTATAGCATTAAAAAAAGTACTTGTTCCATTTGAATTTAATTTTAAAATAGCAACTATAGTAATAGGTACACTGGTATTATTACCATCAAAACAATTAATAGAAGTAGCATTAAGTAATCAGGATAAACTAATAGATGGACCTTGTACTCCTGCGTCATACGAACTATTTAATATAGTAAATGCAAGTACTACTGCTAGCGATGTTGTTGTGTTTGAAAAACCACGTGCCTTAGCGCTATACACACACGTACAGGCTTTGGCCTTACGCAATAATTTAACGACACAAGAACTTACAACACAACTAAAACAGTATAAGGTAAAGTATTTATTACTCAACAACACTTTAGTTAATGATGCGTTAAGTAATTATGTAAAAACAGAAAGCGTACATTGTGAGCTAATATTTACTAATACCGATTATCAATTTTACAAATTACTTTTTTAAAAGTTTATACCTTATACCTACTATGAGTACCACCAATATAAAAGAAACTAAACCTGTAGCGGAAACCCCGCTAATGAAGCAATACAACGGCATAAAGGTAAAATACCCCGATGCAATATTATTGTTTAGAGTTGGCGACTTTTACGAAACCTTTGGCGAAGATGCTATAAAAGCGGCTAAGGTATTAAACATAACACTTACACGCCGTGCTAATGGCGCAGCACAGTTTATAGAGTTGGCGGGCTTCCCACATCACTCGTTAGATAATTATTTACCCAAGTTAGTACGTGCAGGCTATAGAGTAGCAATATGCGACCAGTTAGAAGATCCTAAGTTAGCCAAAGGTATAGTAAAACGCGGCATTACCGAGTTGGTTACACCTGGAGTATCGTATAACGATAAGGTGTTGGAATC
>JBEBIC010000481.1:0-1004 GCA_040080595.1 Bacteroidia bacterium
TATGGTTGCAAATGTAATCGTGTTAATAATCAAATTAAGCGTTATAATACTATCGCAACCTGCACTGTTAGTAAGGGTTTGGTTGTATGTGCCACTTGTGGTGTAAGTAGTTCCGTTGAGTGTGTAAAAACTACATGCACTTGCGTTGATAGTTGAATTACTATTAGGTTTTACTATTAGGTTTAATGTTATAACACTATCGCAACCATTGGTAGCAGGTACGGTGCGCGTATACGTACCCGATGTAGTAAGTGTGCTTGTACCAAACATATAATTGTTTCCGTTGCAAATACTTGCATTGATAGTTGCTGTTGCATTTGGTTTTACTATTAAGTGTAATGTTATAACACTATCGCAACCATTGGTAGCAGGTACGGTGCGCGTATACGTACCCGATGTAGTAAGTGTGCTTGTACCAAATGTATAATTGTTACCGTTGCAAATACTTGCATTGATAGTTGCTGTTGCGTTTGGTTTTACTATTAGGTTTAAAGTTATAACACTGTCGCAACCATTGGTAGCAGGCACGGTGCGAGTATATGTACCCGATGTAGTAAGTGTACTTGTGCCAAATGTATAATTACTTCCGTTGCAAATAATTGCGTTGATAGTTGCTGTTGCGTTGGGTTTTACTATTAGGTTTAATGTTATAACACTGTCGCAACCATTGGTAGCAGGCACGGTGCGCGTATATGTACCCGATGTAGTAAGTGTACTTGTACCAAATGTATAATTACTTCCGTTGCAAATACTTGCGTTGATAGTTGCTGTTGCGTTGGGTTTTACTATTAGGTTTAATGTTATAACACTGTCGCAACCATTGGTAGCAGGCACGGTGCGCGTATATGTACCCGATGTAGTAAGTGTACTTGTACCAAATGTATAATTACTTCCGTTGCAAATACTTGCGTTGATAGTTGCTGTTGCGTTGGGTTTTACTATTAGGTTTAATGTTATAACACTGTCGCAACCATTGGTAGCAGGCACGGTGCGCGTATATGTAC
>JBEBIC010000482.1:0-1002 GCA_040080595.1 Bacteroidia bacterium
TAATAGTGTAGGTACACGATTTTTGAAATTAGAAGTAAACGAACCTGACAACAACACCGCGACAGGTAAACTACTGGCATTAAATTGTTCTTGCTTGAGTGGTGTAGTAGCTTGCCCCAAGCCAATGCGGGCGGGCGTTGTAACTACTCTACTAAATACTGATGATGTAAGTAATATTTGTTTATTTACATTTGGTACAGGCAGTGTATCTATGGTTGATGCAAACTCTAGTTTTACAGCGTTTAAGTTGTTTACTAACGGGTGTTTTACAGTTTGAAATATCAAAGGCATATACATCCAAGGGTACATACGAGTTTGTGGTTGATTGCCCACATAGCCTGATACTATTGGTATTACAGCACATTGCATATCTTGCAGCACGTTGTGGTTTATGCGCACCCCGTATCTAAACAGTTGGTCGTCGAGGTTGGTTTGGTTGGCTACCACCATACTTGCTGTGCTTGTACTAAGGCTATCCATGCTTGCGTAAGCACCATCAATTAACCAAACTACTTTACCTCCGCCCATAATGTATTGGTCTATTACAAACTTGTCTTTTTCGGTAAATGCACTATCAGGGGCTGCTATTACTATGGCTTTGTACTTGTTAAGCGCACCTAGTTTTCCATTTATTTGTACACGTTTAATATCATAATACTCACGTACCGAACCTGCTAAATCATTGGTTTCTTGTCGAGATAATTCTCCATGTCCTTCCAAAAAACCAACTATTGGGCGATCGTTTTGGTCTATTACCTTGCGTAGCGCGTTAGTAATTTCATATTCTAAATCATTAATAGAATTATTGAGCATAACCTCGGGCGATGCGCCAACCATGCTTTTGAGCAATTGTATTGGTATTTCTCGGTTTTGATACGTAAGTAATGCACCAGGAAATATTATTTGTTGTTGCTGTCCATTATCACTGTTAGTTTGTAAGTTAGTGGGCTGTAAGCCTTTTTTAGCAAGGTTTTCGTATATTTCATTACGTTGTTTTGGGTC
>JBEBIC010000208.1:0-4988 GCA_040080595.1 Bacteroidia bacterium
GCATCGACACTGGTGCCGGCTTTTTCCAGCTCCGCCCGCACCTCGTCGACCGGCGCCAGGTCGACCAGCGTGACGGCGGCGCCAAGCTCGGCGACGGCTTTGGCCGTGGCCCGCCCGATGCCGCTCGCGGCCCCCGTCACGGCGATTCGGCGGCCGGCGAGACTGAACGCCGCCGGCAACGGCAGCGATTGTGATTTGCTTTTACTTGGCTTAGCCATGATTTGTGCTCCGAAACGTTCTATAATTGGGGCTAGTCCGTCTTTGTAGTAAACGGAGATAAGTGCAGATTGTATTTTTTTAGTAGCGGGCATAATATTTTATAGATGTGCAATGTTAAACAATTTTATGATTAAAACTGTTGTAAATAGCGAATTTATTAACTAAGAAATGAACATTTTATAAATAGTAAATTATAGTGTTGTAGGGCAAAAATTAGAAATATTCAAACGAGTATTATAGTACATTCGTACACCTAGTTTTTGTATAAAAATGAACGAAAAAAACAGTATTTATTTTCCTGTAATAGACTCTTTGCGGGGTATAGCATCGGTTATGGTGTGTTTGTTTCATTACGTGTGTACCACTACGGGTTATGTAAGCAATGCTACTATTTTGCATTTGTTTAGTTTTGGTCAATATGGTGTTCATGTGTTTTTTATACTATCGGGGGTGGTTATACCGCTATCTATGCTAAATAGTAATTACACAACGGCTAATTTTTTTAGGTATTTACTTAAGCGAATGGCACGTATAGAACCACCTTACTTGATTTCTATAGTGTTGTATGTAATTTATACAGTTGTTAAAAATGCGTTTTTTGAGCATACAAGCGCAGTACAAATACCTACTGCAAAGGCGGTAGTATTGCATGTTGGCTACTTAGTGCCGTTTGTAACCAATGCCAAATGGTTTATAAATACGTATTGGTCGTTGGCAGTGGAGTTTCAGTATTACTTGGTGTTGTGTGCCATATTTCCATTAATGGTGCATAGTAATGTTGTAGTACGTAGTGTGTGTAGCGTAGTATTTTTAGGAGCAAGTGTAGTAGTTAGCAACTCAGCATTACTACCCCACTGGACACCTGTGTTTATGCTAGGTATAGCATATGTAGGGTATATTACCCATAAATATTCGGTGGTGGAATTTGTTGTTTTGCAATTAATTTCATTGGTGTTAATATTCTATTTGTTTGGAGTAATTATACTTTTGGTTTGCGTTGCAACGCTTACTGTTATTCATTTTTTCACAAATATTAAATCCAATGTAACTTTGTTTTTGGGGCGTATATCTTATTCGTTGTACTTATTGCATGGTATTACGGGCAGTTTTGTTATTAATTATTTATCGCATAAATACACAAGTACTGTACAACAATTTATGGTTATAACACTCGGTTTTATTGTAGCTTTGGGCTGTTCGTATTTGTTTTATTTAGTTGTTGAAAAACCATCGCAAGTACTTTCTAAACGCATTTTAATACACAAAAAATAACATGACTACTACATTACACGCTGCCGCAAGTACCATGCACGCTACCGAAACTATAGGTTACGACACTACTCCGTTTGAATACATAGCTACCGATAGTCGCAAAATAATACATCCTAGTAGTACATTGTTTTTTGCTTTAAATGGCAATAATAGCAACGGACACAAGTACATAAACGAATTGTACGATTACGGAATTAGAGCCTTTGTAATACAAGAGCAGTTAGATAATTATTATGATGATGCGTGCTATATACGTGTACCCAATTCAATGCAAGCCTTGCAATTATTGGCACAAGAGCATAGAGCTTTGTTTAGCTTACCAGTAGTAGGTATAACAGGTAGCAACGGTAAAACTATTGTAAAAGAATGGTTGTATCAGCTAATGCAGGCTGATAAAAATATAGTACGTAGCCCTAAGAGTTATAACTCGCAATTGGGCGTGCCACTAAGCGTGTGGGGTATTAACGCTACGCATCAACTTGCTTTGTTTGAGGCAGGAATAAGCACTATGGGCGAAATGCAAAAACTACAGCAAATACTGCAACCCACGCAAGGCATTATTACCAACATAGGCGAAGCACATAGTGAAAATTTTGAAAGTATTGATGTGAAAGCTGCGCAAAAATTAGTATTGTTTAATAATTGTAAAGAGTTGTACTATGGTAAAGATTATACCGCCATACACCAACAAGTAAGCAGTGCGCAAAGTTTTGCTAACACCAAATTATATACCTGGAGCAAAAAAACAAAAGCTAATTTGCAAATAGGGCATATAACCAAAACGACTGATAACACTACCATACAGGGTGTGTATGACAATACATTTATACACATAATAATACCATTTACTGACGATGCAAGCATTGAAAACGCCATAACTTGTTGGTTATATTTGCTGTGCAATGGTTATGATAATGAAATTATAAAACATCGTATGCTAGAGCTTACCCCAGTAGAAATGCGACTGGAGCTAAAAGACGGTATAAATAATTGCACGCTAATAAACGATAGTTATAATAGCGATTTAGGTTCGTTGGCAATAGCGTTAGATTTTTTAAATCAGCAGCAACAACACCCTAAAAAAACATTGGTATTAAGTGATATACAACAGAGCAAGCAAACACCACACGAACTATACACACAAGTAAATGCGCTTATAAAAAACAAAAACGTAAACCGCTTAATAGGAGTGGGGACGGTTATTACAGCGCATGCACATTTGTTTGATGTAGAAAAAAGTTTTTACACCACCACCCAAGATTTACTACGCAGTGGTGTTGCGCAGTTGTTTAACAACGAAACATTATTATTAAAAGGCGCACGTAGTTTTGAGTTTGAAACCATAGCCAAACAACTACAACAAAAAGCCCACGAAACCGTGTTGGAAATAAACCTTAATGCGGTGCAATACAACTATAATTTTTACAAAAAAATGCTTGCGCCACAGGTTAAAATTATGGCTATGGTTAAGGCGTTTAGCTACGGCAGTGGAGGGTTTGAGATTGCAAATTTACTACATTACCAACACGTTGATTACTTAGCGGTAGCCTACGCCGACGAAGGTGTGGAACTACGCAATGCAGGTATAAATATACCTATAATGGTTATGAACCCCGATGCCATTGGCTTTGATGCAATGCTTACCCATAATTTAGAACCCGAAATATATAGTTTTAGAATATTAGATGCGCTTATAGATGCCATAAAACAACGAGGTATAAAAGAACCCATAGGCATACATTTAGAGTTGGAAACAGGTATGAATCGCTTGGGTTTTGATGAGGAGCAGTTACCTAACTTAATAGTAAAACTCAAAAACAATAGGCAGTATATAGTAGTAAAATCTATCTTTTCGCACTTTGTAGGGAGCGACGAACCTTCGCTTGATTATTATAGTAAAAAACAAATAGCCTTGTTTGATGTTCTTAGTACACAACTTATGCAGACCTTACCCAATGTTCCTTTGCGCCATTTTTGTAATAGTTCGGCCATTGGTAAATTTCCCGAAGCTCATTTTGATATGGTGCGCCTTGGTATAGGTTTGTACGGCATATCTAGCAACGTGTATGAGCAACAACAGTTACAGCCAGTAAGTAGTTTAAAGACGATAATATCGCAACTTAAACATGTAAAGCAAGACCAAAGTATAGGGTATAGTCGTAAGGGAGTAGTAGGTCGTAATAGCCTAATAGCAACTATTCCAATAGGTTATGCCGATGGATTGCCACGTAAGTTAAGTAACGGTGTAGGGCATGTAGTTATACATGGCGCCAAAGCCCCTATTGTGGGCAATATATGTATGGATATGTGTATGATAGATGTAACCGATATAAAAGGAGTGCAAGAGGGCGACGAGGTAATAGTATTTGGCAAAGGACAAAGCGTGTACGAACAAGCGCACGCTATGAATACCATACCCTACGAGGTACTTACAAGTGTATCGCGTAGAGTAAAACGTGTGTATTATCACGAGTAAAAAGAGGGTGTTTTATTGTTTTTTATTTTTAAATTATGAATAATTATTAATTTGATGTGCAAAATAAATTACTTTTGCATAATCTATTATTATATAATACGCTATTGGCTATGGAATTTAAGTCTAAAAAAGTAGAAGATATGGCTACTAACTCTTTTGATTTAAAAGGGGAAAAATTTAATTTTAATATAAAGGAATTTTTAGCAGAGTTTTCATCGCAAATAACTTCGGCGTTTGCACCTACACAATTGTTGTTGTACGATTGTACAACGCATCAAATAGCGCATGCCTCTAAGGAGTATCACGAAGTGTTTTCTGATGGTCAAAATAAAATTGAAACGATTAATTTTAATGATATATGGGAATTAATAACTACACGCGACAAAATTAATTTAACGGCCACTTTACCTGGGGTATTAGCCAAAATAAAAACACTCATAGAAAATAAAACGTTAGATAATTACATTGTTACGTTGCAGTATCAGGCTATAAATAAGTATGATAAAAAACGTTGGATACTTAACCAGTTTGTGAAAATATATACCAACGGAAGTAAAATGGTAGGTATTGTAATGAAATGTACAGACATTACTCACCTTAAAAGTACTGCCCAACATAGTGCTTACTTATATAGTAAAGTAGAAAATAAAATAGTAGAATATTTTGAGGTAACTTTTCCGCAAGAAACTATAATAACTCCTCGCGAAAAAGAAATATTTCAGTTACTGCAACAAGGGTATTTAGAAAAAGAAATTGCTCAAAAATTAACACTGAGTGTATCTACTATTAAAAATCATAAGCAAAATGTGTTTAAGAAATTAAAAACATATACCACTATAGAAGCTACCAATTTGCTGCAAGATTTGAAGCAGTTATAAGTATATTTATTTAGTATAGCAATAGTACTTAAGTACTATTTTAAAAGCTGATGTTATTGTGTTTTTTTATAAAAAATATATAACTACACTTTTTATGATTAAAAAGCTACTAAATAATTAAGAATTATTAATTACGAATTACG
>JBEBIC010000209.1:0-4987 GCA_040080595.1 Bacteroidia bacterium
GGTTAAATAGTTGGTGGTGGAGTTCTCGCTTAGGCTACGCTTGCGGTAGCGACAGCGGGGAGACAGCCAACTTAAAACCAACATTTAAGGAAGCTAAAAAAAACAAAGAAGCATTTATAAAATTGCTTACTCAAGAGTTGAAAACGCAATTGTAACCCAACAAAGAGCAATAGTAACAGAGTGTAAACAACTGATTTTTTCGGAATAAAATACACGTGTTTTATCAGTCATATAAAGTAGTTGTTATCAATAGTACTTCGCATACATTATGTTTTTACTTTTGTACTCATACTAACATTAAAATTATCCTATTATGAAATTAGATATACTTGTATTTGCAGCCCACCCCGACGATGCCGAATTATCATCGGGCGGAACTATTATAAAACACGTGCAAATGGGCTACAAAGTAGGCGTAGTAAACCTTACACGTGGCGAGCTTGGTACACGTGGCACACCCGAGTTGCGCGATGCGGAAGCTGCAAAAGCTGCGCAAATAATGGGTTTGAGTACATTAGATAATTTAGAATTTAGAGATGGATATTTTGTAAACGACGAAGCGCATCGCCTGCGTATAATAGAAAAACTGCGCAAGTACCAACCCAATGTAGTGCTATGCAATGCCCTGCATGACCGCCACCCCGACCATGGACGTGGTAGCAACGTAGTAAGCGAAGCCTGTTTTTATAGTGGTTTGCGCCAAATAAAATCGTTTGATAACGGCGTGCCACAAACCGCATTTAGACCACAAGCCGTGTATCATTACATACAGTTTCATAGTCTAAAGCCCGATTTTGTAGTAGATATAAGCGATGTAATAGACCAAAAAATGGAAGCTATAAAATGCTACAACTCCCAGTTTTTTGACCCTAATAGCAACGAACCCGAAACCGTAATAGCCAGCAAAGAATACCTCAACGCTGTAAAAGCCCGAGATATGGACAACGGTAGATTAATTGGTAAACTATATGCCGAAGGTTACAACAAAGAACGAGAATTAGGCGTAAACGATATTATGCAACTTATATAACATTAAATTTATGTACTTTGCAAATGATTATTTACCCTACATGAGTAAAAAAAACTAATTTTGGCACGATAATTATTACTATCAAAAACATAAAAATAAAACATCAATTTTCTAATTATAAAAAACACAAACACTATGAAACGAATTTACTTAGCCGCTTGTTTACTTACAGCTACTGCGCTTGTAAGCAATGCACAAGAAACAAAATCATTACCTCCAGCAGCTGCTGCAGCAGCAGGTATTGTAGCACCACAATCATTAGCCGAAATAGCTTTTGATAAAGATGTGCACGACTTTGGTACCATAGAGCAAGGTGCTAACGGTACATACGAATTTAAGTTTAAAAACACAGGTAAAGAGCCTTTAATTATTAGTAATGCACAAGGTTCATGCGGTTGTACTGTTCCTGTATGGCCTAAAGAACCTGTAAAACCTTACGAAAGTTCGGTTATAAAAGTTACTTACGACACTAAACGTGTAGGTGCTTTTACTAAAACAGTTACTTTAACATCAAATGCAAAATCAACTCCTACTAAAGTTATTACTATTAAAGGTGTAGTAAATGCTAAGCCTGTAGAAGAAACTATGCCTGTAAAAAAAGTAGAAGGACCTTTGGCAAAGTAATTGCTAAGCAACAAAAACATTATTAAAAAATAACAAAACATAAATTAACATCAAAATAAAAAAATCATGAAAAAAATAGTAATGTCGTTAGGTTTATTGTGTTCAATAGCACTAACATCACAAGCACAAGAAACTAAACCTGCAGCAGCAGTAGTTAATCCTAATGCTTCAGAGTTTAAGTTTGACCAAGAAGAGTACGACTTTGGAAAAATTAAACAAGGCGAAAGTGTAACTTATGAGTTTAAATTTAAAAACGTAGGTAAAGAGCCTTTAATAATTTCGGAAGCGCACGGTTCATGCGGTTGTACACAACCAATTTTTCCTAAAGAGCCTATAATGAAAGGTAAAGATGGTGTTATTAAAGTAACATTTAATTCGGCAGGTAAAATGGGCGTACAAGATAAAACGGTAACTATTACCTCAAACTCTAAAACACCATCTAAAATTTTGCACATTAAAGGTAACGTAGAAGCTCCTGCATTAGCAGCACCTACTCCAAACCAAGGTATGTAATTTTTAAACAAAACTTTTTCAGTACTCCAAAAAACCCACTATGTTTGTAGTGGGTTTTTTATTTACCCGCACCTAACTATTTATACAAAAAAACTATGCCATCAATATCGCTTAAAGGAGTTGAAATGCCAGCTTCGCCCATCAGAAAACTTGTTCCGTTTGCCGAAGCTGCTAAAAAACGTGGTACTAAAATTTATCATTTAAACATAGGTCAGCCCGATGTAGAAACGCCTCAAATAATGCTTGATGCCATAAAAAACTATACACCTAAAGTGGTAGAATATTCGCACAGTGCAGGAAACGAAAGTTACCGCCGTAAGTTGGTAGGCTACTATGCAGGCTACAACATTAATCTTACACACGAAGATATAATTATTACCTGTGGAGGATCTGAAGCCATAGAAATAGCACTAATGACTTGCCTTAACGAAGGCGATGAGTTAATAATACCAGAGCCTTTTTATGCTAACTATAATGGTTTTAGTACGCAAGCAGGTGTAAAAGTTGTACCTGTAACAGCCAGTATTGATAATGGTTTTGCACTGCCTGCTATTGCCGAATTTGAAAAAAAAATAACACCACGTACCAAAGCTATAATGATATGTAACCCAGGTAATCCTACTGGTTATTTATACAACAAAGAAGAATTGGAGCAATTGCGCGACTTAGTAGTAAAGCACGATTTGTATTTGTTGAGTGATGAGGTGTATCGTGAATTTTGCTACGAAAAACCCTACTGCTCGGTAATGCAACTAAGTGGTGCTGATAATAATATGATACTGATAGATAGCGTAAGTAAGCGCTATAGCGCATGTGGTGCGCGTATTGGTGCTATGATAACTAAGAACAAAGAAGTAATTGCTGCAGCTATGAAATTTGCACAAGCACGTTTAAGTCCACCATCGTTTGGGCAAGTAGCTGCCGAAGCCGCAATAGACACACCACAATCGTATTTTGATAATGTAAAGGCCGAATATATTGCACGCCGTAATGTAGTGGTACAACGCTTAAATGCTATGCCAGGCGTTAAATGCCCAATGCCTACAGGTGCATTTTATTGTATTGCCGAATTACCTATTACTGATTGCGACCATTTTTGCCAATGGTTGTTAGAATCATTTGAATATAACAACGAAACCGTAATGCTTGCCCCTGCAAGTGGTTTTTATAGCAACCCTGCAATAGATGGTAAAAACCAAGTACGTATAGCATACGTGCTTAATATTACCGACCTTAACAAAGCTATGGATTGCTTAGAAGAGGCGTTGAAACAATATGTACATTAAGCTAAATATTTTTTTAGTTGTGTAAACAGTACTACGAAAAATTACAACGCCCACTAAAATAAATTTTAGTGGGCGTTGTAATTTTAATAAACTACATTAATTAAACTGCTTTAGTCGCTTTTAATTTTTCTTGTATCCATTCTGTTGTAACCGAGTTAGGACGCTCAATAGCCGAACCTAATGCTCTGTCCCATATCAAACTAGATAATACACCTAACGAACGAGAAACACCAAATAATACGGTGTAAAAATCGTACTCGTGCATACCAAAGTGCGATAATAATACGCCAGAGTGCGCATCAACGTTAGGCCAAGGGTTTTTAATTTTACCAGTGCTTTCTAATATTGGTGGTGCTACTTTGTATATCATTTGTACCAATTCTATTAAATCATCAGTCTTACCTTGCGATTTAATGTAACGGTTATAAAAATCTTGTTGTGCCGTAAAACGAGGGTCGGTCTTGCGCAATACTGCGTGTCCGTAGCCTGGTACTACTTTACCTTCTACTAATGTTTTTTGAATAAATGCAGCAACCTCTTCTTCAGTAGGTAGTTTATTGCCTAATTCTTTCATCATATCTTGCAACCAAAACAATACTTCCTGATTAGCCAAACCGTGCAACGGACCAGCCAAACCATTCATACCTGCTGCAAATGCTAGGTAAGGGTCGCTAAGTGCCGAACCTACTAAGTGTGTAGCGTGTGCAGATACGTTTCCACCTTCGTGGTCGGCGTGTATGGTTAAGTACAAACGTAATAAACGTGTCATATCAAACTCTTCAAAACCAAGCATGTGGGCTAAGTTAGCTGCCCAGTCAAGTTTTGCATTAGGTTCTATATGTACATTGTTTTTGTATTTTTTGCGGTAGATATATGCTGCAATACGTGGTAAACGTGCAATAAGATTCATAGAATCTTCGTACACATAATCCCAATATTCTTTTTTGTTTACACCTTTTGCATACGCTTTTGCAAATTCACTTTCGGTTTGCATAGCCATTACTGCCGATACAAACAAAGTCATAGGATGTGCGTGCGCAGGCATTTTTTCTAATACGTCAAACACGTGCTTAGGTACATTACTACGGCGTGCCCATTCGTTACTTATGCTGTGTACATCTTCGTAGTTGGGTAATTCGCCAGTAAGCATAAGGTAAAATATACCTTCGGGTAATGGTTCTGTTCCGCCTGGTGCTTTTGGAAGTTTCTCACGCAATTCAGGAATACTGTAACCACGAAAACGGATACCTTCGTTAGCATCTAACTTTGAGGTTTCCGACACCATACCTATCATACCTTTCATACCTTGGTACACTTGTGCTACAGTATATTCGCCTAATACTACATCGCCACTTTCTTTTATTATTTGTTTTACTTCGGCTTGCATTGGCACTGCTACCGAAACGAATTTTTCTTTTAAACGATCCATTTTTTTGTTAGCGTATTATGTTGTTTTGTGTGAGTAAATATTTTTTGTTAAATGTAGTTATTGTTACAATACCAACAAGTGTATGCGTTTATTTTTTTTACAAAA
>JBEBIC010000026.1:0-20598 GCA_040080595.1 Bacteroidia bacterium
TTCATCATATCGGCTAAGTAAGGCATCAAAGCAATGTGACGTGCACGTTTTACTGCTTGAGCTACTTTGCGTTGATACTTTAATGATGTACCTGTTAAACGGCGAGGTAACAATTTACCTTGTTCGTTTACAAACTTCAAAAGATATTTTTCGTCTTTGTAGTCTATGTATTTAATTCCGCTTTTTTTGAAACGGCAATATTTCTTTTTGTTAACGTCCACGCTTGGTGGATTCAAATAACGTACTTCTTGTGCTGTAGCCATTGTTCTGGTTAGATTTTTTAGCGTTAGTTAATTACTTCTTGTCTGCGTGTTTTCCACGACGTTTTGCTGCCCATGCTTGTGCATGTTTGTCTAATGACACAGTCATAAAACGTAATACACGTTCGTCGCGTTTAAACGCAAGTTCAAGAGTAGCTACTGCATCACCTTCTGCTTCAAATTCAAAAAGTGTGTAAAATCCTGTGTTTTTCTTTTGAATAGAATACGCCAGTTTTCTTAGGCCCCAATTCTCTTCGTGTGTAATTTTTGCGCTGCTTGCTTTAAGCACATCGCGAAACTTTGTTACCGCTTCCTTTGCCTGCTCATCAGACAAAACGGGAGTTAAAATGAAAACGGTTTCGTACTGTTTTACCATGATTAATTGTTTTGTTTATTGGTTGTTGTTATAATTGAAAGTGCAAAAGTAATAAAAATAAGATAAGCACACAAATTTGTTGATAAATAATAAAAGTAATGCTGTTATTAAAACTTAGCTCTAACTCTACGTTTTTTCATACCTCTGCGTCCTGTAATACTACGATACTTTGATTTGTAAAATGAGTTTTTACCTTTTAATACATAACCAACGGTTGCCTGTAGGTAAAAAATGTCATCACCCGCATTTGGGTTACCTCTCTTGCTACCTACCGTATAGTTGCTTGCATTTGCAGCAAAATCTTCAGAGAGAGTTGGGTCAAGTTCGCCACGGCGGTTAGCTAGTGCTTTGGCAGTAGGGTCGGTAAACGAGTTAGGGTCTTTATATACGGTACTTACATCGTCAATATAATCAGTAAATACTTTGCGGTAGCTTACCTCTAATCCTACTTTTAATGTTTTACCTATTATATAAGCTGCACCTATGCCCATAGGTATTGATACTTGCCATGGTTTATAAGCTACACCTTCAGTTTTAAGTGGACGTAATTTTACTTTATCGCCATTGTAAGTAGTTACAGGGTCGTGGTGATATACTGCGCCACCAGCAAAAAGATAAGTTTGTAAATCTACACGTTTGCCAAACCAACGTGCTATGTTTTTAGGCTTGTAAAACACCCATTCAAAATCAGTTTCAAGTTCAAAAATATTGTTTCTAAAACTTAAATTGCGCCCTACACGCCCAGGATTTAATGATAAAGCATCAGCGCCCGATAAGCGAGCATAGCTAAATGCCGAACGCCACATAAAGCTTTTATTTAACTTACGGCGCACATATATACCCTGTGTGGTACGTGTTCGGGCAAGTTGCATGTCTACAATAAATTTGCGCCCTGTTAATTCTTTACCGCCCATTTCGCCCAAATAGCTTGCTGCGCCAAAGGATCCGCCCAATTCCCAACGGTATTGGGCATTAGATGTAAGAGTAATTATAGAGAGTATGAGGAGTAAGTATATTTTTTTCATGATGTGCAAATATAAATATTTTTTGCAAATAGCAATAATTACTTAAAAATGTGTTGCTTTGCAGTTGTAATTGGTTTTGTTACAACACAAATTAATTAATCAAAAAAACAAATTAATCAAAAAATGAAAAAAATTGTACTAAGTATTGCAACGTTACTAGCAGTAAACGTTATGGTTAAAGCCCAAGGTGTAATGGTAGATTTTGAAAACCTAGTAACCGACTCTACAGGATACGAAAATGGTGCTAACTTAAATGGTGCGCCGTTTTACAGCCAAGGGCTAATGTTTGAAAATTTTTATAGTACTCAATTTGGACCCTACTGGGAAGGCTGGGCGTATAGTAATAATACCGATACGGTAAATACTTCGTATGCTAACCAATACAGTACTTTTGCGCCAATGGGCGGTAACAATATGGCTAAGTTTGCACTTATATACAAAGATACTAAAGTGGTATTTGATTCTGTGCAAAATAATAGCACTAACTTATTTATAAGTTTACAAATATCAAACAGTACGTTGGCAGTAAGAGATATGCAAAACGGCTCAGGATTTTCTAAGAAATTTGGAGGAACTACAGGTAACGACCCCGATTATTTTTATGTTAAATTTACCTCAATAGATACTACTAATACCGATTCGGTGGTGTTTTATTTGGCTGATTTTAGAGACAGTAACAATGCAAACGATTACATCGTAAAAACTTGGGAAACCGTTGATTTAACTTCGTTAGGTGCTACTGAAGGAATTAAAATGAGTTTTGCATCAAGCGATGTAGGGCAGTTTGGAATAAACACACCAACGTATGCGTGTATTGATAATATTGTACACGATAAAACAGTTGGCGTAAATAAAAAAACAAACGCAATTGCAACTACATTTTACCCTAATCCTGCAAGTGCATTTATAACTACTAACGCTGCCACTACAAGTATATACAACGTAGCAGGCGCATTAGTAAAAACAAGTACAGATGCTACCATTGCCATAAACGAATTAGCAACAGGATATTATGTAGTAAAAATGACAGGCGCAAATGGTGCTATTACTACACAAAAACTAATAAAACAATAATATTGGCGTATAATGTTGATTAAAGTTGAAATAATGTCAGTAAATAAATACAAGGCATATTGTTTGAAAATGTAATTTCACATTACAAAAAAACAAGTCAATAATTAAATTAAACGTTAAACAAATAAAACACAATGGCATTAGAATTAACCGACGCAAATTTTGCTGAATTAGTAGAAAAAAGCGACAAACCAGTATTAGTAGATTTTTGGGCAGAATGGTGTGGCCCTTGCCGCATGGTAGGACCAGTGGTAGAAGAGTTAGCTAAAGACTACGAAGGACGTGCCGTAATAGGCAAAGTAAACGTGGACACTAACCCCGAAGTAGCAATGAAATTTGGTATTAGAAATATACCAGCTTTATTGTTTTTTAAAAATGGCGAAATAGTAGATAAGCAAGTAGGCGCAGTGCCACGCAGTGTATTAGAAGAAAAACTAAAAGCACAATTGTAATTAAACCATTTAAAATAAAATACTAATTTTAAGCCTAATTAATTGCCTAGCTTTTGCAACGTAATTAATTAGGCTTTTTTATACAATTTATAACGTAACTCTATTATGAGAATCTTACTTACTCTTATTGTTATTTATCTTGTTATTCGTTTGGTTGCACGCATTGTGTTTCCTATACTTTTAAAAATGTTTGTGAATAATATGTCTGAACAAATGAATAATGGAAACCGTAACCAACAACAGCAACCCCGCACCAAAGAGGGCGAAACACGCATACAACAAACCAGTACCACTAATCCAAAATCAAACTTAGATAATCAGGGAGATTATGTTGATTTTGAAGAAATAAAATAAAACCAACAATGCTTAAATTCGTAAAAAAACTATTATTTAAACTAATGCCTATTGAAGCCTACTTGCGCCTTGTAAGTAGCCTATACATAAAACTAATAAGTGCAGGTTTCCTCAAAAAACAATACCCCGAAATACATTACCTACGCACACTTATAAAACCAGGTTTTAATTGTATAGATATAGGTGCTAACCTTGGTTATTATAGTGTATTTATGAGCCGTTGGGCTACACCTGCGGGCAAAGTAATAGCAGTAGAACCTATGCCTCTATTTGGTAAAATATGGCAAGGTAATATTTTAATGAACCGTTGCACCAACATTACACTTGTACCCAATGCCTTAGGTAGCGAAAACAAAACGGTACGTATGACCACCCCAGTAATAGATGGAGTACTGCGCCACGGACTTACCAAAGTAAGCGATACCAACAAAGACAGCGACACCACCGCCCAAAGTATAGATGTACAAATGATTACGCCTACACAAGCATTTGCAGCGTTACAAAAAATAGATTTTATAAAAATAGATGTAGAGGGATACGAGCAATACATTATAAAAGAAATGTTGCCTTTAATTAATACACACAAACCCATAGTACAAGCTGAACTTTCGGGCGAAGAAAATAGAACCAATGTATTGGCTATGCTACACGAATTAAAGTACGAATTATACATACTTATTAATGATGTTTTAGCCCCAATATCCTACGCTGACGCTGCTAACCACGATTGTGATTTTTATTTTAAACATCCGTATGGGATAGGGTATAATTAGTTAAATTTGACACAACATACATTAACAAACGAAATTAAGTCTTAACTTAAAAAACAAACGTTATGATACGCACGCACATTACACCACAAACTACCAATATATCGCTATCGCTTATAATACCTACTAACTATGTGGGTAAACGAATTGAAGTTTCACTGTATGCTGATGACGAAATAAATGAATTTGTGCAGGAACTCCCTAAAACAAAATTGTCAGACAAGTATCGCAATGTGTTTTCTAAAGAAGATGCCAAAAATTTTAGTGAACATACACAACAGATGCGCAAGGAATGGGACGGTATTTAATAGATAATAACGTTATTTCAAATTTCTTTTCGGGATTATTTAACGATAAAACAATGAGTTTTATGGCAGATGTTTTAGACCAAACACCTACAATATCAGTGATTACAGAAATTGAAGCTCTATCGTGGATAAATCCTGATAAAACAAAAGAACAAATTGTAAAATCATTTATAAATGATGCTAACGTACTACCTCTTACAAATGCTATAGTAGCAGAATGCATCATTATTAGACGTAGTAGAAAAATTAAAACGCCAGATGCTATTATGGCTGCTACCGCAATAGTGCATAATCTGACGCTTATAACTAGCGATACCGATTTTAAAAACATTGCGGAACTTAAAACGATTGACCCACATAGTTTGTAAAACTTTACTCTCCCCATGTTGCACGACATTACTACCACCGAACATATACACGAGTTAGTGCATACATTTTACAACAAAATGATAACTGATGCACAGTTAAAACATCATTTTGAAGGTTTGCACCTCGAAAAGCATTTACAATTTATAGAGCAGTTTTGGCAATTGGTATTGTTGGATATTCCAGGTTATACCGAAAATGTAATGCAAAAACACGTACATTTACAATTAACAGAAAATGATTTTGATGCGTGGCTCAATTTATTTAACACCACCGTTGATGAATTATTTTTTGGCGCAAATGCTTCATTAGCAAAGAACAGAGCCAACCTCATAGCCATAACTATGAAAATAAAATTAATAAAACAATAACATTTAAAATATCCTATTAAGATGAAAAAAATTAGAGTAGCAATAAACGGATTTGGACGTATAGGTCGTATGACTACACGTGTAATGCTTAACAACCCAAACATAGAAATAGTAGCTATAAACGATTTAACAGATACTAAAACCTTAGCCCATTTGTTTAAATACGATTCGGTACACCGTATATACAAAGGCGATGTAAGCCACGACGCTACTAGCGTAACGGTGGACGGACATAACATAAAATTTTACAAAACACCTAACATTGCCGAGTTGCCTTGGGGCGCATTAGGCATAGATGTAGTAATAGAAAGTACAGGACATTACCTCACTACCGAAAGCTGTATGCAACACATAGCAAGCGGTGCTAAAAAGGTAATAATATCGGCCCCTGCAAGCGATGAAACTAAAACCATAGTATTAGGTATAAATGAACACATGCTTGATAGCAGTGATGTAATAATATCAAACGCATCGTGTACTACTAACTGCGCATCGCCTATGCTTAAAGTGTTGCACGAAAACTTTATATTGGAAGAAGCTTATGTAACTACTATACACTCTTACACAGGCGACCAACGCCTACACGATGCGCCACATAAGGATTTGCGCCGTGCACGTGCAGCAGCAGTAAGTATGATACCTACAAGCACAGGTGCTGCTAAAGCGGTATCAAAAATATTTCCCGAACTTACAGGCAAAATAGGAGGGTGTGGCGTGCGTGTACCCGTGAGCGATGGTTCGCTTACTGATATTACGTGTGTGCTTACCAAACCTCACACGCCCGAAATGATTAATGCGGCATTTAAAAAAGCATGTGCTAATGAGTTTAAAGGAATAATGGAATATACCGAAGATCCAATAGTATCGGTAGATGTAGTGGGCAATCCGCACTCGTGCTTATTCGATTCGGAGTTTACGAGTGTAGTAAACAATATGGTAAAAGTAATAGGCTGGTACGATAATGAGTGGGGCTACAGCAACCGCCTGTGCGACTTGGCTATAAAGTTTATGGCGGTTTAACTAATTTATAAAAACAGTTTATTATTAGCAACAATGAAGTAAGTTTCATTGTTGCTAAATTGTTTTAATAGTATATAATTTACAGTGTGTTTTTATTTTACTCGTTTTGTCAAACATTATTTTACATAAAATAAGTCGTACAAATCAATACCTTATAAGTATTGGGCTTACTGTTGTTGTGGCTGTGTTGTGTTATGCTTTATCAGGGCTTATTGGGTACAAAATAGTGGCACTTATACTGTTGGTAACGGTATCGCTTACCGCCATGTTTTTTGATATTGCGCCTGTATTGTGCGCATCGGTATTGAGTGCTTTAATTTGGGATTATTTTTTTATACCTCCTAAGTTTACTTTGTTTATAGCCAATGCAGAAGACTTATTGATGTTTAGTATGTATTTTATTATAGCTATGGTAAATGCAGCCTTAACATTTAAAATACGAGCTATAGAAAAAATAGCTACTCAAAAAGAGGGTGAGGAAAATACACTCAAATTGTACAACACATTACTCAATTCGCTATCGCACGAGTTACGCACGCCAATAGCAACAATATTGGGCGCTACCGATAATTTACAAAGCAACAACAGTAATTTAACAGTAACCAATAAAGCCGATTTGTTGGCAGAAATATCCACAGCATCGTTACGGTTAAACAGGCAGGTAGAAAATTTGTTAAATATGTCGAGATTAGATTCGGGTGTTATACAACCTAATATAGACTGGTGCGATGTAAACGAATTAGTACATGATACAGTAAACCGATTAAAAGAAAATTTGCCGCAACGTATCGTAAACATTGAGATAGAAGACGCATTACCCCTATGCAAACTTGATGTAGGATTAATGGAGCAAGTACTTACTAACCTTATACTTAATGCTAATATATATTGCCCTACACACTGCATTATTACTATAAAAGCCACATTTACCCACAACACATTAGTACTTATAGTAGCAGATAATGGTAATGGTTTTGCTGATGAAGAATTACCAAAAGTATTTGATAAATTTTATAGAGTTCCCAATACTAATACCAATGGTTCGGGCTTGGGTTTATCTATTGTAAAAGGCTTTGTAGAGGCACATAACGGTACGATTATTTTGCATAATAGCCCAACAGGAGGTGCTGTGTTTACTATTAGTATTCCCACCGAAATAATGCACATAAACACTATTGAAAATGAATAACGTAACTGTATTAATTATTGATGATGAAGCTGCTATTCGTAAGTTACTTACCATAACATTAGAGAGCAACGAATACAAAGTAAGTGAAGCTAAAACAGCTAAAGAAGGACTTGTAGCAGCAGCTAATCACCCACCACATGCAATACTGCTAGACCTTGGTTTACCTGACGAAAGTGGACATAGCGTACTTATAAAATTGCGTCAATGGTACACCAACCCCATCATTATATTATCAGCGCAAAGTACTGAAGAAGATATTGTAAAAGCACTTGATAACGGCGCTAATGATTACTTGGTAAAACCGTTTCGTACAGGCGAATTATTAGCACGTTTACGCTCTGTAATACGCACCAATACTGCCGACGAAGCCAATCCTATAATTACCTGCAACGACTTACAACTTAACTTAGCCACACGCACAGTAACCAAAAATAATGTAGCCGTAAAACTAACCGCTACTGAATATAATTTACTAGCATTACTCATAAAAAACGAAGGGCGAGTACTCACACACCATTATGTATTAAAGCAAATATGGGGACCAAGCTACTTGAGTCAGTCGCAGTATTTGCGAGTGTTTATAGCACAATTACGCAAAAAAATAGAAGTTGATGCCAACAAACCCCTACATATTATTACCGAAAGTGGAGTAGGGTACAGGTTTGTATAAACCATCTTTATAAAATCTTTATACATAAGCTCAGTATCTTAATACAGGCTTTACACCATTAGCCCCACATTTGTAGTGCATAATTTTAATGTGCATTGCTTATGAAAAAGTTAATGTTATATTTTTTATTTTTAATAGTGTACAATGCTCCACAAGTATTGGCACAAGAGCGAAACGAAGGTGTTTATATAAATGCCGATGATTATGCTATAGGCAAATTATGTTACCAAAGTACGCAAGGCAAACGGTACAAATTACGAATACACACGCTAATAAATACCGCTACTATTACTATAATAAGTAGCGATACGGCTATTACGCTGCTTAAAAATAATGTGTATGGCTATAGAGATAAAAATAAGATTAATTATCGTTTTTACAACAACATAGCCTACGAAATTATAACAACACACCAGCAACATATTGTGTTGTATAAAACTATTGTACTTACTGGTAACAAAGGCGCACAGACTATGGAAAAGTATTTTTTTAGTACCACCACAAACGCTCCAATACATATACTTACTACCCAAAATTTAAAAAATGAATTTGCTACTAATACTTGGTTTATAGCAGGTTTAGACCTTTATTTTAAAACCGACAATGAACTGTTAAACTACGATACATTTCATCAACAATATACACTGCACTACGTGTACGCATTAACTAATCAATTATCAAATCAATCATTAAAATGAAAACAACAACCATTATTTTAAGTGCTCTACTAAGCACAACTGCTTTAGCGCAAGATACTACTAACGCTGAAAAAATACCGTTTGAAGGCGTAGATATGACATGGCAAAACGGTAGTGATAGACGAGACTCATCAATATTTAATGCCTTAAAATATTTTACACCAAGTGTGTTGATAGACGTAAATTACAACTACAGTTTTGCCAATCCTGTAGATAATACGGTGATAGGTTCTACGGCATTAGCACGACATAACGAGGTGCAGGTAGCAGCCGTACATTTTGGTGGCGATTTTAATTATAACGGAGCCAGAGCCCGCATTATGACACAGTTTGGAACACGCTCTACCGTAGTGCCTCGTAATGATTATAGCCCGTTTCGTGGGCAGTACGATTTGCCAAATGTGTATCGTTATTTGAGCGAGGCGTATGCAGGCTATCACATAAATAAATTGTACGGTATTAACATTGATGCAGGTATGTTTATGTCGTACATAGGCTTAAACTCTTACTATCAGGCGGAAAACTGGGAATATCAAGCCTCATTTACATCAGACAATACTCCATGGTTTTTTAACGGAATACGTGTGCAAATACATGCTACCAAACATTTAAAAATAGAACCGTGGATTATAAATGGTTGGCAAAGTTATGGTAAGTTTAATGCCTTGCCAGGTGTAGGAGGAAATATTACATGGTGCCCCAATAATAATTTTAAAATACTAACCAATAACTACTACGGTACAGATGCAGCAGGCATTCCAAGCCGTAAGCGTTTTCACTCAGATAATAGTGTGTTGGTTAAATATTACAATAATCCTACGGCTAAGGGTGTGAGCAAAATGGCATTTTCATTTACTGGCGATTTTGGTTTTGAAAACGGTGGTGGCGTAAAAGCATTTAATGGGGATTCCGCCACTCCTAGTCAAAATTTTATAAGCGGAATGATTTATAATAGAATATGGTTTAACAAAAATAAACTAGCTTGGACTGTGGGAGGTGGAGCTATGACTAACCCTGGGCGTTACCTAGTGCTATATCCTACAGGAGATGCAAGCCCATTGCCTAATCCTAACAACCCAACAACTACGGCAGGTACACACCCTTTTAGTGCAAGCCCAGGCGACCAATTTAAGGGTTGGGATTATTCTACTAACTTAGATTTTATGCCTAACCAAAGTATAACATTTAGAATAGAATTTGTGCATCGCCAATCGAGCGTACCTTACTTTGCAGGTCGTGGTGGGGTTACATCGCCTACTGGATATACCACTACGCCATTACCCACCAATTGGCTACCCGATTTAGTAAAAGCCGAAAACAAAATAATAGTAGCAATGTTGTTTAGGTTATAAAGTTTTAAAAATTAGCTTTGTTAAAATTATTTAAACAAGATTAATTACACCTAAAAACACACATTATGAATTCTAATTTTTTTGAAGGCAACAGCTATTTTATAGACGAGAAAGTAAATTTTTTCAAGTTTGAAAACTGTTATCAAATATACAACGAAAGTGGCGTAAATATTGGTGCAGTAAAGCAAAAGTTAAGCACAGGGCAAAAAGCATTAAGGTTGTTGGTAAACAAAGCGATGTTACCTTTTTTGTTAGAAGTTAAAAACGAAAATGATGAGGTGCAAGCATCTATATCAAGAGGTTGGACGTTTTTTATGTCTAAAATAACTATAAAAGATGCGCAAGAAAATGTAGTAGGAACTATACAACAAAAGTTTAAGTTTTTTAAGCCTACGTTTAAAATAATGAATGCTTCGGAGGAAGTTATTGCAGTAATATCAGGCGATTGGAAAGCGTGGAACTTTAGCATAAAAGATGCTAACGAAAGTGAAATAGGCACAGTATCAAAAAAATGGGCAGGGGCAATGCAAGAAATATTTACATCAGCAGATAAGTACAATGTAACCATTGATCCTACTTACAGCAACAACGCCAACAAAATGGCTATTTTGGCAAGTGCCATAACTATAGATATGGTGCTTAAAGAAAGTAAATAAGTAGTTTAAAATTTAACTTTTTATCTTAACTTCGCACAATGGAGTTACGCGCTGAAAACTTAGTTAAAAAATATAAAAACCGCTACGTGGTAAATAACGTGTCGGTTAATGTAAAACAGGGAGAAGTTGTGGGTTTACTTGGGCCAAATGGCGCAGGTAAAACCACAACTTTTTATATGACTGTAGGTTTAGTTACACCCAACGAGGGCAAGGTATTCTTAGACGATAAAGACATTACACACATGGCTATGTACAAGCGTGCAAAGCTTGGGGTGGGTTATTTGGCGCAGGAAGCAAGCGTTTTTCGTAAGTTGAGTGTGGAGGATAATATTATGGCTGCATTAGAATTTACTGACCTTAACAAAAAACAACGCAACGAAAAATTAGAACAATTATTAAACGAATTTAGCCTACAACACATACGTACCAATAGGGGCGATTTCCTAAGTGGTGGCGAACGCCGCCGTACCGAAATAGCACGTGCCCTAGCGGTTGATCCTAAATTTATATTATTAGACGAACCCTTTGCAGGCGTTGATCCTATTGCCGTAGAGGATATTCAAACTATAGTAAGCAAACTCAAAGAGCGCAACATAGGTATATTAATTACCGACCACAACGTGCACGAAACCCTTGCCTTGGTGGACAGAGCTTATTTATTATTTGAAGGTAAAATACTAAAACACGGTACACCTGCCGAATTAGCTGCCGATGAGCAAGTGCGTAAAGTATATTTAGGTCAAAATTTCAAACTGCATAATTCGTAAATTTCAAAACATACCATTACCTTACATAACCCAAAATCATGAGTGAAAAAATATTAAAAGCCCTAATGCAATTGTTCGCTATTATAGCACGTAGCGACGACGGAGGTACGTTTGTAGAAGGACGTAAACTGGTAGAATTATTCCTACGCCAACAACTTAACTCGGAGTTAGTATTGGAGTATTTACAGTTGTTTGATGAGCAATTAGAGAAATTTCAAGGTGGGGGCGATGGCGAAAAAAAACGCAAGCGTACATCATCAAGCTCAGTTAAAGTACTAAAAATATGTACGGATATAAATGCCGAGTTGGAGCAACGCCAAAAGTTTATTGTGGTAATACGCCTACTCGAATTTATATATGTAAATGAAAGTGCTACCGAACAAGAATTAGAGTTTGTAGAAACCGTTGCACTTACCTTTAACATTGATGAAGAGGAGTACAAACGCTTAAATAAATTTAGCAATCCTGCCACTGTTGATGCTGATGATATTGAGCAACAACTTATTATTAACAGCACCAAAAACAACGAACTGCAATTAAGCAAACACCTATGTATAGAGGGCTTGCAGGGTAGTGTACGAATATTAAACTTATCAAGCATAGGTATGTACGTGTTGCGCTTGTATGGTAGTGCCGAGTTATTTTTGAACGGTACCAACATATTGCCAATGCGTGTGTATGTGCTTACGCAAGGCTCATCATTACGCAGTAGCAAAACACAACCTATTTATTACAGCGATATTATTTCTCGTTATTTAAAAGATAATTCATCAGCAGGAATATCATTTGTTGCGGACGAATTACAGTACAAATTTAAAAACGGAAAAACAGGTTTACACCCATTAAATTTTGCTGAAGAAAGCGGTAAATTAATAGGAATAATGGGCGGTTCGGGTGCAGGTAAGTCTACCTTGCTTAATGTGCTTAACGGTAACGAAACTCCATCAAGCGGAGCGGTATTAATTAACAACATTAACCTACATACACAAAAAGAAAAGTTAGAAGGTGTTATAGGATTTGTGTCGCAAGACGATTTGTTAATTGAAGAATTAACTGTGTTTGAAAACTTGTTTTTTAACGCTAAATTATGCTTTGATGGATACAGCGATGAACAAATAACAGAGATAGTACACGGCACATTAAACGATTTGGGCTTGTACGAAACTCGTGGTTTAAAAGTAGGTAGTCCGTTAGAAAAAACAATATCGGGCGGACAGCGTAAACGCTTGAACATAGCACTAGAGTTGATACGTGAGCCTGCCGTAATGTTTGTTGATGAACCTACATCGGGCTTATCATCGCGCGATTCGGAAAACATTATGGACTTGCTCAAGGAACTTGCGCTTAAAGGAAAATTAATATTTGTGGTAATACATCAGCCATCGTCCGACATATTTAAAATGTTTGATAAATTGATGATTTTGGACGTAGGTGGTTTCCCTATTTATTACGCCAACCCTGTTGATGCTGTGAGCTATTTTAAACGATTGGCAAACCAAGTAAATGCTGATGAAAGTGAGTGTAATACCTGCGGTAACGTTAATACAGAGCAAATATTTAACATCATAGAAACCAAAGTGGTGGACGAATATGGTAATCCTACACGCAAGCGCAAGTACAAGCCTAGCGAGTGGAACGAACATTACTTAACACGTCCCGACTTTACCAGCAAAAATATAAAAGTAGAAACCGATGCGCCCAAAAGCACATTTAAAATACCTAACTTTTTTAATCAGTTAAAAGTATTTATTACACGTGATGTTAAGTCCAAACTAACCAACACGCAGTATATAGCCATTAACTTGTTGGAAGCGCCTTTGTTAGCAACCATATTAGGATATTTAATACGCTATTATGATATTGATGTAAACAACAAAGTGGGCTATATATTTCGTGAAAATGAAAATATGCCCGCCTACTTATTTATGGCAGTAGTAGTGGCATTATTTATAGGATTAACGGTAAGTGCCGAGGAAATAATAAGAGATAGAAAAATACTAAAACGAGAATCGTTCCTAAACCTAAGTAAGGGCAGTTATTTGTTATCCAAAATAATGATAATGTTTGCGCTATCGGCAATACAAACCACTTCGTTTATACTTATTGGTAATGGTATATTGGGCGTACATGGTATGTTTTGGGATTATTTTTTAATACTATTTACTACCTCGTGTTGGGCTAATTTGTTGGGGTTAAACATATCTGCAACATTTAATTCGGCAGTTACTATTTACATACTTATTCCGTTTTTAATTATCCCACAAATATTATTAAGTGGAGTTATTGTTAAGTTTGAAAAACTGAATCCTGCCATTACATCGCAAACTAATGTACCTTTTGCTGGCGATGTAATGACCTCACGCTGGGCATTTGAAGCATTGGCAGTAAATCAATTTTCTAACAATAAATTTGAAGCACAGTTTTACAATTTTGATAAGCAAATGAGTGAAGCACAGTTTAAAAAAGACTATTGGATAAAAGAAATAGATAAAAAAATAGACAAGTGCGAAAACTATGTGAACATGAAACATACGCCAGTAGCCGAGTTTGAGCAAGATGTATTGTTACTTAAAAACGAACTTACTTACGAGTTGGAAAACAATACTGAAGTAACTTACAAAAAATTGGACAACATAGTACCTGCACAATTTAACAAAGCATTAATACAAGATTTGCGCATACTATCTGCCCAACTTGGCAAGCATTATATGCGCCAATACAACAAAGCCTCCGACAAAAAAGATGGTGTAGTATATAAGTTAGAAAAAGCAGCAGGCGGACGTGAAGCATTCCAAAAAATGCAAGACGAATACACCAATGAAAGCGTAAGCAATATGGTTAAGAACGGCAACGACCTTAACAAAGTAACCGAAGTAAGTGGTATGCTTATACAAAAAGCCGACCCAGTATTTAAGTCGCCGTTGCGCACTTCGTTTATACGTACGCATTTTTACGCACCACAAAAAATGATATTTGGCGTAGCCGTAAATACGTTTTGGGCAAACATATTAATTATATGGCTAACCAGTATTTTGTTAATAATTATGCTTTATTTTGATGTGTTAAAAAAACTACTTGATGGAGCAGAAAACCTAGTGGCACGCCTAGGCAAAAAATCAAATGCAGAAGCCTAATAACAAGCTAATTTTAAACTATGGAAATGATGGAAACAGCAACTAAATTATACTTAAAAGAAACAGAAGATACCCCATGTATTAACTTTGATATTGATGCTAACATATACAGCATTACAGGTATAAGTGTACCCGAAAATAGCCATAGAATATACGACCCTGTTATTACTTGGATAAACGAAGTGTTGGGCAATGTAAAACCTCCGCACGACTTAATAACACTGGAGGTAAACCTAAAGTATTTTAGTACCACAAGTGCTAAATATTTGTTAAAAATAATTACAGCATACTCTAATATGTGCCTGTACCATCAAATAAAACTTACGGTAAATTGGTACTACCACGAAGAGGACGAAGACATGCACGATGCAGGCGATTTATTACACAAACTAAGTGGGATAAACTTTGTATTTAAACAATATACTGAATAATAAAACACAAGTGGCAATTACGAATTAAAAATTACGAATTACGTTTAATAACAAACATTAAACAAGTATAAAATTACAGCAAAAAATAATTACAATTAGCTTATATATGACCAAAGCAGATTTAATATACGATATAGAACGCCACACCAAGCAACCCAAAGAAGTGGTAAGCCAAATAGTAGAGGCATTTATGGAAAGCATACAGCGCAATATGCTGCAAGGCGAAGATATTCACTTTCGTGGCTTTGGTAGCTTTTTGCTAAAAAAACGTGCCGAAAAAACTGCCCGTATAGTTAAAAGTAATATAGAAATAAAAGTGCCTGAACACTACTTGGCTACATTTAAAATATCAAAAGAATTTAAAATGAAAGTGAAAGCTGAAGTAAAAGGTACTAACAAAGAAGCTAGTAAAGCATCTCGCCATGAAACTAAATAAACTACAATTAGGCATATTAATAGGCACACTGGTATTAATAATAGTGCTTGTATATATGCCTCGCACACAGCAACAACAAACCGCTACCAGAGATATACCTAAAGCACAAAATATAGACGCTAAATGTTTTGAAACATTTGTAGATAGCCTATACAAGGCAATGCCTGCCGAACTGAATGCGCAACTAAAAGCATTGACACCATACCCCGACTCGGCAATACGATTGGCTACAAGTAAAAACCAGAATGTGATAGCGGCTAATATTGCACAACAAGCCTACGCTAATAGCACTGATGCCGCAAGTCTAAAAAAAATAGCGGGTAGATATTACAACGCTACAAAGTTTAGCACCGAAAATAATTGTGTAAATAGTTATTGCTATAGCAAAGCTGTAGAAGGGTTTAATAAAGTATTGAGCGCAAATCCTAACGATTTGGAAGCAAAAACTTTGTTAGGTTCGTGCTATGTAGAAACCAGCGATAACCCAATGCAAGGTATTACCTTATTGCGAGAAGTAGTAACTACCGACAGTACTTACATAGATGCACACTTACGTTTGGCAATGTTTGCGGTGCAATCAAAGCAATACGACAAGGCAGTGGCTCGTTTTGAAAAGATATTAAAGATAAATCCTAAATACACGGAGGCCTATTTATACATAGGCGAAGTATATGCGTCTATGGGTAATAAGTCTATGGCTATCAAAAACTTACAAACATTTAAAGAAAAAAGTAACGACGCATTAGTAATTAACGAAGTAGATAAGTATATTCGCCAATTGAAATAAAAAACAAATCAATTAATATTAACCCCAAACCTAAAGCAACTAAACTATGCCAAGCGGAAAAAAAAGAAAGCGTCATAAAATCGCTACTCACAAAAGAAAAAAACGTTTAAGAAAAAACCGTCATAAGAAAAAGAAATAGTTTTTTCTTAACTAAAAAATGCGTAAAATCCTTATATGTTAAGGGTTATACGCATTTTTATTTTTAATACTCACACATCAATTTTACTCGTTATTATTAAAATAATGAATTAGTAAAATTTCAATATATACAATTATGGCAAACGAACTTTTTGTACACGCTAACCAACAAGAGGTAGTTATAGCTTTAACTGCCGATAAACGACTTACCGAACTACACAAAGAACCGCGTAACAGCGACTGGAATGTAGGCGATATATACTTAGGGCGTATTAAAAAAATAATGCCTGGACTTAATGCTGCTTTCGTGGACGTAGGCTACGAAAAAGACGCATTTTTACATTACCTAGACCTTGGGCCACAGGTAAAATCATTAATACAATATACCAAATTAGTACAGCAAGGCAAGCAAAAACAAGCCTTACTATCTAACTTTGTAAAAGAAGAAGACGTACCCAAAGTAGGGCAAATACAAGATATACTTAACGGACTTGGCAACATAGTAATACAAATAGCCAAAGAACCTATAAGCACCAAAGGGCCTCGCATTACCACCGAAATATCGCTGGCGGGGCGTTATATAGTGCTTATTCCGTTCTCCAACAAGGTATCGGTATCGCAAAAAATACGCAGTAACGAAGAAAAAAATCGTTTAAAAAAACTAATAACAGGTTCATTACCTCGCCACTTTGGTGTAATAATACGCACCGTAGCCGAAGACCAATCTATAGAAGAGTTGGAGGGCGATATGAAAGACTTGTTAAAACGTTGGGACGATATATATACCAACCTTAAAACAGCACAACCAGGGCAAAAATTATTAGGCGAAATAGACCGTACCAACGTAATATTGCGCGATATGCTCAACGATTCGTTTAGTGCAATACACATAGACGACGAAAAAGTATATAACGACACCAAAGAATATTTGCAAAGTATAGCACCCGAGCGTGTTAATATTTTAAAACTATTTAAGGGTAGCGAACCTATGTTTGATGTATTTGGTTTGGAACGACAAATGAAAGCAAGTTTTGGACGAGTAGTAAACATGGCAAACGGCGCATACTTAGTAGTAGAGCACACCGAAGCCATGCACGTAATAGATGTAAACAGTGGGCCACGTGCCAAAGCAAGCAACACACAAGAGGTTAATGCCTTAGATGTAAACTTAGATGCTGCCCGAGAAGTAGCACGCCAGTTGCGTTTGCGAGATATGGGAGGTATTATTGTGGTAGATTTTATAGACTTGCATAGCGCCGAAAATCGTTTGCAATTGTTTGAAAAACTACGTGATGAAATGAAATCGGATAAGGCAAAACACAATATATTGCCACCGTCTAAGTTTGGATTAATACAAATAACACGTAGCCGTGTACGCCCACAAATGCAGGTGGACACCAGCGAGCAATGCCCTGTGTGCAAAGGTACAGGCGAAATAAAAGCAAGCGTATTGTTTACTGATGAAATAGAAAATAACCTACGTTTTATAGTAAACGAAAACAACCCTTCGAGCATAAACATAAGTATGCACCCTTACATAGCAGGTTATTTAAAATCGGGCTTTCCGAGCTTGCGTATGAAATGGATGTGGAAGTATAAAAAACGAATAAACATAAAAGCAGTTACCGCTTACAATTTTATGGAATACCATTTTTTTGAAGGCGAAAACAACGAAATAAAAATATAATTAGTAACCATAATTAAACTAAAAAACTATGAGCGAAATAATTCTTACTACAGGCGAATTGCACACGAGCAAAGGCATTATGAAATTTGAATTGTATAATGATGATGCCCCTATTGCAGTAGAAAACTTTACCAAACTAATAAACAAAGGTTTTTATAACGGATTGAAATTTCACCGTGTAATTTCCGATTTTATGGTACAAGGCGGTTGCCCCGAAGGTACAGGCGCAGGAGGGCCAGGCTACACTATTAAGTGCGAAACCAAAGGTGCAAAACAACACCACGACAAAGGAGTGCTTTCTATGGCACACCGTGGACCTAACACAGGCGGTTCGCAGTTTTTTATATGCCACAACCGTAGCAACACACAACACTTAGATGGCGTACACACTTGCTTTGGCAAAATTACCGATGGCTTACCCGTACTTGATGCTATACGTGGCGGCGATGTTATAGAAAAAATAATATTGAATTAAGAATAGTTATTAGTTTACAAATTATAAGAGATGAATTATTAGGTGTATAAAAGCTACTTAGTAATTCATCTCTTATTAGTTTAGAGTCTATAATTAATAACTTAATTCAGCATTAAGTGCTTCTACACGATTTACAAAGTATAGTTACCAACAAAACATCACACACCATGAAAATAATATGTATAGGGCGTAATTACGCCGACCACGCCAAAGAACTTAACAACGCTGTGCCTGCACAACCAGTTATATTTTGCAAGCCCGACACGGCTTTGCTTGATAATAACGAGCCATTTTACTATCCATCATTTACTACTAATTTGCATTACGAATTGGAGTTGGTACTTAAAATAAATAAACAAGGTAAAAACATAGGTGAGAAATTTGCACACCGCTATTACAATCAAATAACGGTAGGCATAGATTTTACAGCACGAGACATACAAGACCAAGTAAAAGAAAAAGGCTTGCCGTGGGAACGTGCCAAAGCCTTTGATAACTCTGCTGTAGTAGGCACATTTGTAGAGTTAGATAGTTTGGCTAATGCAAGTAATATTGAGTTTCAACTGCACAAAAACAATACGTTAGTACAACATGGTTTTAGCCAAGATATGCTATTTAACTTCGATAAAATAATAGCCGAAATATCTACGTTTATAACCCTGCGCACAGGCGATTTAATATACACAGGAACTCCCGCAGGCGTTGGTGCAGTAGCTATTGGCGATGTGTTGGTAGGCACACTTGAAGGTAAAGAATTATTGAATTTTGAAATAAAATAATGAAATCATTTGCCAAAAAAGTAATTACAAATAGTGTGATACACTATACACGCTTGCGTGTAAACGCATTGGCAATACTAAGCCCACAACACGCTGCCGAATTTGCATTAAAATTATTTACCACACCACGTACCAAAAGCAAACGTAGCCTGCAAGTACCGCTACTGCAACAAGCTCAGCGCATAGCTATTGCACACAATGGCGAAAAAGCTAACTTGTATCATATAAAAAATGAAGGAGCTACCAAACGTATATTATTGGTACACGGTTGGGAGTCCGACAGTGGTTTTTGGAAATATTATTATCCGTTATTACTCGCTAATAATTACGAAATATTTGCATTAGATGCCATAGCCCACGGTTTATCCACAGGTAAAAGTACTAATGCAATAGAGTACCAACAATTAATAAGTAAACTACTCCACAACTACGCTCCGTTTGATGCCCTAATGGCGCACTCTTTGGGTACATTGGTAAGTACATTTGCAGTGCAAGAAACTAAAAATGTGGACAACATAAAATTGGTTTTAGTATCGCCTGCACCCTATTCGCAAACACATTTTAACGCATTGCAACATATTTTAAAATTATCGCCTCGTGTTATGAATACGCTATATAGCTTGGTACATAAGCGTTTGGGAATGCGTGTAAATGAATATTCTATTTACGATGTTATAAAAAACAACCCAACCATACGTATGTGCATAGCCCACGATACGCATGATATACCCTGTCCAATAGCCGAAACACGTACCTTACTTACACTTAATGCTCCCAACGTAATACTACACGAAACACAAGGCTTAGGGCACAATAAAATAGCCAAAGTAAGTAGCGTATCCGATATTATTATGGCGTATTTAAATACGTAGTAATTACACAATTTACTAATAAATTATTTCTACGCTTTGTGTGTTGTTATTTCAAACACCATTAGCTCTACTGCACTATTAACGATGCGTAGTTTTTCCACCATGGCCACATGTTAGTTACAGGAAATTCGGTATTGGTGGTGGTAGTACC
>JBEBIC010000027.1:0-20465 GCA_040080595.1 Bacteroidia bacterium
TGTGTATAAGAGACAGGTGTAATACGTTTAGCGTAACGCAATAGCTTTACACTCGCAAATGCTTGCGGATATTGAACATTGAGGGAATGTAAGTTATGTACTGCTAATTTTGTTTTATGTATAAATGCTTTAGCATCATCTAAACCAATATGATACAAAGCATTATCAATGTGTAGTAGCGGTATATTATTTTGTTGTAATAGCATTGCCCACAGCGTGTCTTCGTGCCCGTATTGGGTTATAGTTTCGTTAAATGTATGTTGAGTAATTATATTTTTATGCACTAAAAAATTATTACTCAAAAAACTCATATAAGGCTGTAATGCACGTTCCTCGGCAGTTTTCACCTCTCGTTTACTCCCATATAACCAATGCAAAAAATAGTCTATATTAATAGCATCATCGCTGTAGGCTCTGCCGCCATACACTACTTGCACAGTATTTAGATAAGGTATATAATTGTGAATATAAGTATTGTTACATGGCATACTATCGCAATCCATATACAATAAGTTAGTGTATTTACTTGTGGTTGCAAGTAGGTTACGAATGGCTGCGCGCCCTATATTTTTGGGTAGCGCAGTGTAATTAACATTAGTAAATTCATTAGCTAATTGTGCGTTATACGTATCACAATTGGTAGTAGAAGCATCGTCTATTAAATTCAGTTCAAACACTAATTTACTTTCCACACATTGCTCGTGTAGCGCACGTACCAAGGCACGCACGTTATAATTATATATGGGTACACATATACTAAGCAAGCGGTTGTGTAGGTGCTATGTTTAACTCTTGTATAACTCCATTTTCGCATTTAATGGTACGCGTAGCGTATCTACTCATACTGCCCACATCGTGCGATGCCATTACTATAGCACAACCTGTTTTACTTATTTCAAACAAGAGTTGTATAATTTCGTTAGAGGTAATAGGATCAAGGTTTCCAGTAGGTTCATCGGCAAGTATTACTTCAGGATTATTTATAAGTGCACGTGCTATTGCTACACGCTGTTGCTCTCCGCCTGATAGTTCGTAAGGCATTTTATTTCCTTTAGTGCCTATGCCTACACGCTCCAGTACAGCAAGTACTTGTGTGTTTATTTTAGCCGCATCGTCCCAGCCTGTGGCTTTAAGTACAAAACTAAGGTTATCGGCAACGGTGCGGTCGGTAAGCAATTTAAAATCTTGGAATACTATACCTAACTTGCGGCGCAAGTACGGTACTTCTTTGGCGGTAAGTGTTTGTAGGTTATAGCCTACAATTTCGGCTTCGCCTTTTTGTAAGGGCAATTCGGCATACATCATTTTTAGCAAACTACTTTTTCCACTCCCTGTTTTTCCTATCAAATAAAGTAGTTCGCCTTTATTTACACTTAGGTTTACGTTAGCAAGTACAATGTTTTCGTTTTGAAACACCGATACGTTTTTTAAATATATAATTCGTTCCATTGTTTAGTTTTTTGTGGTTAATCTATTTTATGTACTACTCCAAAATCCAATTCGCTCAACAGTTGCATCAGTTCAGGAATACGGTCTGTTAATCCACATTTTTCAAATCCTTTTTCGGGTCTATCCAAGCGTACGTAAGCCTTTAGTGTAAAATCATCTGCTCGCAGTTGTACGTAATCGGGTATTTTTGCCTTGCCTTTTATTTTTAAAATGTACATAGTATGTTGGGTAAGTAATGGTAATAATGTGTTGTGCTTTTTGTACTACTTAAACATTTTGATTTAAACGTAATTCGTAATTTTTAATTCGTAATTGGCACTTAACTAATTTCTTTTTACTATTAACAAAATAAATACATAATTATTGAGTTTATACTACGTAAGCAACATATTTATGCGCATTATTTATCAACAAATTTCACGGTATAAATATCATTTTATTAATTATATTTGGCAAAAGTCATTAAACGTACTATGAGCGCAATATCCGCTATTGATAAAACAAATATTCCTGCACACGTAGCCGTAATTATGGACGGTAACGGACGTTGGGCTAAGCAACGTGGAAAGTTCCGTATTTTCGGGCATAGCAACGCTATTAATGCCGTGCGCGACACCATAGAAATAGCTGCAGAACTAGGCGTAAAATACTTAACCTTATACGCATTTAGCACCGAAAACTGGAACCGCCCGCAAGACGAAGTGGGCTCGCTTATGTCGCTACTGGTAAGCTCATTGCAAAAAGAAATGAAAGGTTTGCACAAAAACAACATACGCCTACTTACCATTGGTGATATGGACGCACTGCCCACCAAAGTACAAAAGCAACTACAGGAGTCCATGGAACTTACTGCCAACAATACTCACATGACTTTGGTATTGGCGCTAAGTTATAGCGCGCGTTGGGAAATTACTACTGCCATACAACAAATAGCAACCGATGTAAAAGACGGTAAATTAACCGCAGAAAACATTAACGATGCACTCATTACTTCGTACTTAAGTACAGGTAAAATGGGTATTCCCGACCCCGATTTGTTTATACGCACCAGTGGCGAACACCGTATAAGTAACTTTTTATTGTGGCAATTAAGCTACTCCGAACTGTATTTTACTAACGTACTTTGGCCCGATTTTAACAAAGGAGAATTTATAAATGCCATATTAGATTATCAAAACCGCGAACGCCGCTTTGGACAAACGAGCGAACAACTTTCTAAATAAATCAAACACTAATTTTACACTTCACCCACTATATATATTCTTAATGTTTCAATCATTTTCCAAATTACTATTTTGTTATTTATTACTTGTAATAAGTACATCACTCCAAGCGCAAATAACCACTATTGGTGAACCTTCCAACGATAGTATAGCCATTAGTTTTGCCGAACCCAGAGAATATAAATTAGCCGCCATTACCTACTCAGGCGCTAAAGATTTTGACCAAGCATTAATCCAAAATTTATCAGGGTTAATTATTGGCGAAACGTATAGCATACCAGGCGATAAAATTGCAAAAGCCATAGAGGTACTGTGGAAACAACAATTGTTTACCGATATTACTGTTACTGCTACCAAAATAGAAGGCGACAATGTGTTTTTAGATATTCATTTTGAAACATTGCCACGCCTTGCCAAATTTACATTTAAGGGTGTGAAAAAAGGTGATGCCGATGATTTGCGTGAGAAAATAAAATTAACTCGTGGCAAAATTGTAAACGAAAATTTGATGATGAATATTAAAAATAAAACCATCGATTTTTACAAAGACAAAGGCTATTTGGACATTACGGCCGACATCAAACAAATAACCGATACCATACAACGCAACTCAGTTATAGTACAGATATCAGTACGCAAAAACAACAAAATAAAAATTAACGAAATTGTTATTGACGGTAATACGCTATTGAGCGATGGTAAAATACGCCGCACACTTAAAGAAACCAAGCGTTACCGCTGGTGGAATGTATTTAACTCGGCTAAATATAACGAAGAAAATTTTGAAAAAGACAAAGAAAAACTCATAGCCAAATACAACGCCAAGGGTTACAGAGATGCCAAAATAGAATACGATACCGTGTATCGTGTAAGCTACAATAGGTTAGATGTAAAACTACGTGTAAACGAAGGACATCAATACTACTTTGGAAACATAGCGTGGTTTGGTAATACCAAGCACGAAACCAAGGTATTGAACGAAATAGTGGGCATAAAAAAAGGGGATAAATTCAATAACGATTTGTTAAATAGTCGTTTGAATATGAGCCAAGACGGACGAGATGTATCGTCATTATACATGGACGATGGATATTTGTTTTTTCAAATACAACCTACTGAGGTAAACATATACGGCGATACTATTGATTATGAAATGCGTATAAACGAAGGGCGTCAAGCACGTGTAAACCGTGTAACCATAATAGGCAATACCAAAACCAACGACCGTGTAATATTGCGCGAAATACGCACCAAACCAGGTATGTTATTTAGCCGTGCCGACATTATACGTACACAACGTGAGTTATCTCAATTGCGCTACTTTAACGAGCAAACACTAGGCGTAAACCCTATACCTAACCAAGCCGACGGCACGGTGGATATAGAATATACGGTAGAAGAAAAGTCAAACGACCAAATACAACTTTCGGGCGGATATGGCGCTAACCGCTTAATTGGTACATTGGGTTTATCATTGGGTAATTTTTCGGCAAAAAATATGTTTAAAGCCAAAAGTTGGACCCCAATACCATCGGGCGATGGACAAACTATGAGCATAAACGCATCAACCAGTGGTGCGTATTACAGTACCGTAAGTGCATCGTTTACTGAGCCTTGGTTAGGGGGTAAAAAACCAAATGCGTTTAGTACTTCGCTATTTTGGAATATTTATAATCCAACAGGTATAACCAAAAAAGCCGCCCCTATTAATTTTAGTCAAATGGCTACATTGGGCGCTAGTATTGGTTTAGGACGACGTTTAAAAGTGCCTGATGATAATTTTCATTTGTACCAAGATGTATCGTGGCAACATTACACCTTAACTAATTACAAGCAAAACCCACAGTTTACTGATGGTATAGCCAACAACATTAGTTACGGATTTACTCTTTCTCGTTCAACAGTTTTTGGAACTATATTTCCTACAGAGGGTTCTACATTTAAAGCATCGGTACAGCTTACACCGCCCTACTCATTGTTTAGAAGCGCCGCAACCAACGCTGGGCTTACCTCGCAAGAACGCTACAAATGGAGCGAATACCACAAGTGGAAATTTACAGCACAATGGTTTACCAAAATTGCGGGTAAATTGGTATTGAATACCAAAGCAGGTTTAGGCGTATTGGGCTATTATAACGATGCTATAGGGCAATCGCCGTTTGAACGTTTTCGTATGGGAGGTAGCGGGCTTACAGGAGGTTTTAACTTATTTGGGTCGGAAATTATAGCTATGCGTGGCTACCACGATGGTGGTTTAAATAAAAACGGCGACCCTAGTGGTTCGGGCGTTGCGGTAGTAAAATACACAGCCGAATTGCGTTACCCTGTAGTACTTAGCCCGCAGGCATCAGTATATGCGTTAGCGTTTTTAGATGCAGGTAACAACTGGTTTAAGCTAAAAGATTTTGCTCCATTTGATGTAAAACGTGGTACAGGCTTGGGTATTAGAGCTATGATACCAATGCTAGGTATGATAGGTTTAGATTACGCTTGGAACTTAGATGCTGGCCCTTTGGACGCACTTAACTACAACCACAAAACAACATTTAAGGGCTTAGACGGATTAATAGGCAAGGGACAATTTCACTTTACGTTAGGGGCAAACATTGGCGACTTGTAATACTTTGGCATAGTAGTTGAAAAGCCAAATTCAAAATTAATTACACCACACATTAAACACTTTATTTATTATGAAAAAATTAGTATTAACAGCAGCATTAATAGCCACTACAGGATTAGTGAGCATGGCGCAAAAATTTGCTTACGTAGATAGCGAATACATACTAGGGCAAGTACCCGAATACAAAACAGCACAAGGGCAGTTAGACGCACTTAGCCTACAATGGCAAAAAGAAGTAGAAGCAAAATATACTGATATAGATAAAATGTACAAAGCCTATCAAGCAGAGCAAGTGCTATTATCTGAAGATATGAAACGCAAGCGCGAAGACGATATTATAGCCAAAGAAAAAGAAGCTAAGGATATACAAAAAGCACACTTTGGCGTAGAAGGCGATTTGTTTAAAAAACGACAAGAGCTAGTAAAACCAATACAAGACAAAATATATAATGCCATAAAAGAAATGGCCGAAAAAACACAGTTGGCAATTATATTTGATAAAGGAAGCGAGTTAAATATGATATATGCCAATGCAAAATACGACAAAAGCGATGATGTACTCGTATTAATGGGCTACAAGAAAAAAACAGTAGCAGATAAAAAATAAAAAATTATATTTGAACAAATTTAATTGAAACTAACTAAACCATAAACAACTAACTTAAAATGAACAAAATAGTAAACGCAACATTAGCATTAGTAGTAGCAGCAACATCAATGGCTACGGCTCAAAAAATTGGTCACGTAAATAGCAACGATATTTTATTGTTGATGCCTGAACGTAAAGCTGCCGAAAACACAATACAAAACGAAGCTAAACAGTTAGAAACTCAAATGGGAACATTAAACCAAGAGTATCAAACTAAGGTACAGGATTACCAAGCTAAGGAAAAGGATATGACCGAAATAGTAAAACAAGACAAACAAAAAGAAATAGTGGACTTGGAAGAACGTATTAAATCGTTCCAACAAACAGCACAAGAATCATTACAAAAGAAAGAACAAGAATTGTTAGCTCCAATGATGGAAAAAGCTAAAAAAGCAATACAAGACGTAGCTAAAGAAGGAGGCTTTAAATACATAATGGATACCGCAGCAGGTAACGTATTATACTCTGAGCCAAGCGATGATGTATTAGCAGCAGTAAAGAAAAAATTAGGTATAGACGCAGCAGCAGTTGCTCCATCTACACAACCTAAAGCAGCACCAGCTAAAACTGCACCTCGCAAATAATAAGCTAATTAATTTATCACAAAAAAAAGTCGCCGTTAAATACTATTTAACGGCGACTTTTTTTGTGATAGAGTTGTAAGAATTATCACAATACATCATTTTCTTATGGCTACATGTGTAATTATAATAAGGAGTGCGTTAGTTTAAAATTTTAATGTACTTTTAAAGCACCATGAAAATAATAAAGCCAATTCTATTTTTATTTATTTTATTAATTACAACCCTTAGTAGTTATGCTACCCACATTGTAGGTGGTAATATGAACTATCGTTACCTAGGCAATAACCAATACGAACTTACGCTTACTGTGTTTAGAGATTGTTGGAACGGTGTACCTCCATTTGATAGTCCTGCTAGTATTGGTATTTTTAATAGTAATAATATACTGTTGCAAGATATACGTACCGTGCCACGTAGTATTGTAAACATACCACCATCGCTAGACGATTCGTGCTACAAGCCACCAGTAAACGTATGCTACGAACGTGCTATATACGTTGATACTGTAAGCCTTCCATTAATAGCAGGCGGTTATCAAATAGTGTATCAACGCTGTTGTCGTAATGGAACTATTGTTAATCTTATTGCACCTGGTGCAGCGGGAGCAACGTATATGGCAACTATCCCTACAGATACATTAATAACTAATGTAAACAATAGTAACCCTGTATTTAAAGCGTGGCCACAATTGTTTTTGTGTGCGGATAAGCCCTTAGTATTTGACCATTCGGCTACTGATTATGATGGCGATTCGTTAGTATATGAGTTATTTTTACCATTGCACGGAGCTGACCAAAACGACCCTCAACCCCAACCTCCTTACAATCCGCCTTATACCAACATAACGTGGGTAGCACCTTACAATACTACCAATATGATGGGCGGAGTGGCTATGGCTATAAACTCGCAAACAGGTTTACTTACTGCTACTCCACATTTGCAAGGACAGTTTGTGGTGGGTATTAAGTGTAAGGAATATCGCAATGGAGTGCTTATAAGCGAAACCCTGCGCGATTTTCAGTTTAACGTAGTATTGTGCCAAAAATTTACCACTGCAGCAAGTATTGTACCTATTTTATATTGTACTAACACCACACCTGTAACTGTTGGTTTTGCTAACAATAGTACAGGTGCTAATGCTTATATGTGGAACTTTGGTACTACACAAACTAACGATACTTCGCACCTTACTACACCTACTTACACTTATGCAGATACTGGTTATTACGATGTACAACTTATTGCTTATGGTATAAAACAAGGTTGTAATGATACTGTTAGCAAACAACTACACATAGGTATAAAACCACAAGCCACAGCAACTGTTACTAGAGCATCTTGCCAAGATACAGTACTGTTTAGCGCACAAGCTACTAATGCAGTGTATCCTGTTATTTATAAATGGACACTTGGCGATGGAACAACAAGTACCGATAGCACCTTACAACACGCATACACTAGCGCAACTAATTATACTGCACAAGTTATAACTATTACCGCTAATGGTTGCAAGGACACACTTACGCAACAAATAACTATACCCTCGCAAACGCCTTTAGTAACCACTGATGTGGAAATGTGTAAATATACCAGTACTGCGCTAAGCATTGCTAACTATACAGCTCCAGTGTGGAGCCCTAATGCCGCTATTGACAATGTAAATAGTTTTACGCCAATTGTTAATCCGTTGCAAAATACTACGTATTACATTAATGCCAACACAACATCGAGCAATGGCGAAGTATGCCCACAGCGAGATAGTGTACTTGTTACCGTAAATAATGTACCCAATGCTACTATTAATTTTGATAAAGGTAATTGTAGTAGTAATATAAATATTGTAAACAGTAGCACTACACCCAATACTAGCATTACTACATCTATTGTAAATTGGGGCGATGGCACTACTACCAATGGTACGTATAACCATACCTACGCACAAGTAGGAGCTTATACCATAACGCTGTATGTTACGGATAACAAGGGTTGTAAGGATACTACTACACGTATTATAAATAATTTTGATTTGCCAAAAGGAAAAAAACAAACCATTGTGTTGTGTAAAGAACAAATGGTGCAACTTATTGCACAGCAAGCGCAAGAGTACAGTTGGTTTCCTCAAAACGTAAGTAATTACCAAATACAAAACCCTACGGTATATGCAGGTTCTACTATTGCTTATTATTGCACACTTACCAACTACCCCACAAGCGTTGATACTTGCGCAACACAAGATACTGTACTTATAAAAGTATCGCAATTGAATAGTTTAGTTAATTTTAATTTAACGGCATCTTACGATACTATTATAATAGGTGGAAACACACTCCTTTCGTTTAGTGCCAATACATTGGGCGCACAAAGTATTTTAATTAATGACAATAGTACGCACACCATACCGTCAAGTTTGGAGGTTAAGCCTACTGTTACCACTACCTATTACGCTACCATAAAAGATAGCTTGGGTTGTGTGTTTAACTTTGGCGATAGTCTGCGCATAGTAGTGTTGAGCGATAAATGCGAAGAACCTTATGTACTTATTCCCACAGCATTTACGCCTAACAATGATGGGGTAAATGATGAGTTTATAGTGTCGGGACTCAGTCTCGGTATTATAAACTCAAGTACAACCTCGAGTGCTTACAACGCAACATCAGCAGGGAGTGAAAATGATTACGTAGTAGTATATAACCGTTGGGGACAAAAAGTATTTGAAACCTACAACATAAAACAAGGCTGGGACGGCAAGTATAACGGCTTATTGCAAGATGCTGGCGCGTATGCCTATATAGTAAAATTAACTTGTGCAGGAGGTATGAAGTTAGAGCAAAAAGGTAACGTAACATTAATCCGCTAACAATGATTACAAGGTTTACATACCTACTTTTACTATTATTGTGCGCAACTATTGTGCGTGCGCAAGATGTGCATTTTTCGCAATCGTATAACAATGTAGTAAACGTAAACCCTAGTACTACTGCTGTGTTGCCTTACGGTATAGCACGTGTAAGTGCAGCCTATCGCACGCAATGGAGCGCAGTGCCTGTGCCATATAGTACCACTAATTTTAACGGAGAACTTGCGCACAATTGGTTACCGTTACCCAAAATACAACAAGGCTTGGGATTAACTATTTATACTGATAAAGCGGGCGATGGTAATTTAAAACAAACGCACATAGCACTTAATAATTCGTTTCGTAAAAACATAGGCGACTCTACTTGCTATGTGGCAGTAGGCACAGCGCTGGGCTACCACCAATGGAGTGTGCAAGAAAATAAACTAAAATTTACATCGCAGTTTGTAGGCGAGCAATACAATGCAAGCAATAGCAACAACGAAAATTTTGCACGTGCATCACTCGGTTATTTAGATATAAATGTAGGTGTAAGTGGTTACAAAAAAATAAAACGTACGCAACTCCTTGCAGGCATTGCGTTACAACACATTAACAAACCTAAGCAAAGTTTTTATGCCATAAATAATGTACTATCGTATAAGAGTATATTTACGTTACAAGCCACGCAAACATTGAGCAATAGTGTGCAGTTATTAGCTAACCACTATAGTGCGTTTCAAGGAAAATACAATGAGCAAATAACTTCGGTACGTGTATTAAAAAACTTACGAGTAATACAAGGCGCACCATTTAATATTGGTGGAGGTATTATGTACCGTTGGAAAGATGCGCCAATAGTAGCTTTGGGCGTAGATTATAGGCACGTACACGCTGAGGTAAGTTATGATGTAAATACATCGGGGCTAAAGCAAGCTACCAATGGGAGGGGAGCTACAGAGATATTTGTGAGTTATATAATTAATTTACAAAAAATAAAAATACCTACACGTACATCATGCCCCGTATTTATATAATTGTATTTTTCTTGTTTGCTTCAGTGAGCTTACGTGCGCAGTCGTTTCGTAAGGTAGCTCGTTTAGCACAAAGTAGTTTTGAAACTAAAAACTATAACGATGCCTTAGCGTTGGCTACACAACTATTGGCTACCGATTCCTTAAACCCAAAGTACTTGTACATAGCAGGTATAAGTGCATTTGAACTGCGAGAATACGCACAAGCTACACAACGCTTGCAAACATTTACAGCCAAAATACCTAAAAAAGATGCGCTGTTGAGTTATGGTATTTTAGCCCAATGTTACGAAACCAAACAAGAGTATAAAAAAGCATTGAAATGGTACAAAAAACAATTGGGTGTAAATGCCAAAAAATTAAAAAATACCAATGAATACAAATACTATGAGCAACGCATAAGTAGTTGCGAATATGCCTTAGCACAGCTCAAACTAAAGCCCAAAAATTTGGCTACATACGTAGATAGTGCTAACACCAAGTACTCCGAAATGTATCCAAATTTTATAGACAGTACCACGCTTTTAGTTGCCCGATTTGACACAAGTAAAACGCCAAATAATTATGTGCAACATTTGGGTACAACACAATTATTTACTACCGAATTAGTAAACATTAATTACAACTCAGCATTAACAAACATCAACAATACCATAGCTTACAACAGTACTAAAAACAAATTAGTAGTTGCTCAATTAAACGCTAATGTGGTAAATAATAAAACGGTACAATGGCAAGAAATTAATTTGGAATTACCACAAGTGGTACAACCCTGTTTAGCGTTTATTAACGACTCCTTGCGCATTATATACAGCGCATCTGTTGGCACACAGCGCAAAATTTATATAAGTACGCAACTATCATTAACTCAATACACTACACCACAAGTATTTATAAAAAGTACTGCATGGGGCAACGATGTTACACCATTTTATTCGCAATTGGATAGTGCATTATATTTTTCAACCAATTATACCAATGGTTTTGGCGGGTATGATATTGTGGTAAGCATTTACAACAGCACTACACATAGTTTTGAAACTCCCGCTAACATTGGCGCAAGCTATAACTCTAGTTATAACGATTTATATTATGCGCAAAATTTTATAAGTAATAAAGCAGCTTGGGTAAGTAACAGACCATGTAAACAAAACAACTATACTACCTGCTGCAACGATGTATGGACGCATGAAATGCAAGCTGCTCAACTACCTATTTTTACAACCAAAACGCCTACTGATAGTTTAACTATTTACACTAATAAATTAAATGCACTGTTACCACTCACTTTGTATTTTCATAACGATGAACCTAACCCACGCACTACCGATACCAATACAGTACTTACTTACACACAAACGTACATCAACTATAATTTGTTGCGTAATAAATATGCTAACGAATATTCCAACAAATTAAACGCTCCACAAAAAGGGCAAGCCGTAACCGATATGCAATTGTTTTTTGAAGACCACGTTACTGCTGGCTACAACGATTTACAATTATTTGTAAGCTATTTAAATAAAATGCAACAGTTTAAAGACACCACACTAACCATACTTATGAAAGGTTTTTGCTCGCCATTAGCCACTACCGATTATAATAAAAAATTGGCAAAACGACGCATAGCTTCCCTACGCAACGACCTGCTGCAACACCCATTAATAAAGCAATTGAATGGTAATAATAAAATAATATTTACACAAGATAACATAGGAGAAGATGCTGCCGATAGCAGTATAAGCGACAACGTAAACGATACCCAAAAATCAGTATATAGTATAAAAGCTGCCAGCGAACGGCGCATACAAATATTGCGAGTACAATAAATTTAATGTAATTTAGTACCATTGTACTAATTTTAAAACTTGATGATACAAAAACATTATAAATAACGAATAGCAAAAGGAACTCTGCGAAACACTGCGCTTTTAATCTGCGAGCCTCTGCGAGAAATAAAATTAAAATGAAACAGAAATTACTTACAGTACTTGTACTTTATTCACTAAGAACTACCGCTCAAAACGTTGGTATTGGCACACTCACACCTGCTAACAAGTTAGAAATTACGTCTTCAGCTCCCAATACATCGGGACTACGTTTTACTAATTTAACTTCGGCTTCAACACCAAGTGCCAGTAATAGTTTGGGATTATCAGTAGATGCTAATGGAGATGTATTATTAGTACCTTCGAGTGCTGATGCTTGGTTACTTACAGGCAATAGTAATGCTACGGCAACAAGTTTTTTGGGTACTACCAATGCGTTCGATTTAATATTTAAAACCGCTAACAACGAAATTATACGCATACTCAACACCAACGGATTTGTAGGTATAGGTACACCTACGCCTACTGCACCATTACAGCTAGGTACAGGTTTGTTTTTTGGCGAAGGAGGTTTAGGCGGCGCATCGGCAACGGGTGCCGATATTCGTTTTAACACCAATGGATTAATAGTAGCCGATAGAATTTTACACATTAATATTGATGGCGATAATGCTACTACAACCTCTTATTTTGCAATAAATAAAGATGCACAAACAGATGTAGCTACAGAGCTAATGCGTGTACAAGAAAATGGTAATGTAGGAGTAGGTACAGCCGCCCCTAATGCGTTGTTAGAATTAAGTAGTACTACCACAGGTTTTGCAATGCCCCGTATGACTACTGCACAACGTATTGCAATAGTTGCGCCTATTGATGGTTTACAAGTATATGACACTAATTTAAAAGATTATTATTATGCTGACGGTGGCGTGTGGGATTGTGTAAGTACACGTGCAGGCACAGTGGCTTATTTTGCTAATGCTGTCGCACCTCGTGGCTATGTAATTTGTGATGGTACGGGTTATTCAACTACACTTTATCCTGAGTTATTTACCGCTATAGGTTATGTGTATGGTGGCGCAGGCGCTACATTTAACGTACCCGACCTACGTGGGGAGTTTGTGCGTGGTATTGATAATGGAAAGGGTATAGATGATGATGTAGTAAGAACAATTGGGAGCACGCAAGTAGGAACACTTATGTGGTATGATAGTGCCCCAACAATGACTGTGAGTGGTATAAATATGGATGCGGGAACTGATGTCATAGCACGTACTTATGTTGGTCTCGATAAAACAGTTACTGCTACTTGGCCTAACGCAAGAGCAAATTGGGTTGGTGGAGCAAGTTCTCTAACAGCACCTACAACTCCCGCTAATGGTGCCTCTGGCGATTTTGGAGTACTAGGAACGGCTCGCCCACGCAACGTAGCTATGTTACCGTGTATTAAGTATTAATTTATAAAATTTGATGATGTGCCAATTTGATAATTACACCAAGGTGGCTGAGCGGAGTCGAAGCCATAAACTCTCCGAAACACTGCGTTTTTAATCTGCACAACTCTGCGGGAAACCAATTTAAAACAACAAATCAAAATGAAAAAAACACTTTTAATAATCGTATCACTTTATACAATTAACGCTACAGCACAAAGCGTTGGCGTTAATAATTTAAACCCCGATCCTTCGGCAATATTAGATGTAACGTCTATTGACAAAGGAATACTCATACCACGCATTGCGCTTACAGCAAGTAATGTAGCAGCACCAGTAATAGCACCACTACTAAGTTTATTAGTGTATAACACCGCTACAATGGGAGCAAGCCCTAACGATGTAAAACCAGGTTATTACTATTGGGATGGTGCTAAATGGGTAGGCATAGGTGCCGACTCGTGGAAATTAACTGGCAATGCAGGTACAATAGCAGGTACTAATTACGTAGGTACTAATGATGCGCAAGATTTAGTAATAAAAACGAACAATGTAGAAAATATACGTGTGTTAAACAGTAATGGAAATGTAGGTATTGGTACAGCTACACCACAGGCTGCACTACAAATTAATAGTACCACCCAAGGCTTTGCAATGCCTCGTATGACTACATTACAACGTTACGCCATAGCCACACCTATTGATGGCTTACAGGTATATGATACCGATTTAAAAGACTATTATTATTACAACGGAACAAATTGGGACTGCGTAAGCGTACGCGCAGGCACAGTAGCTTATTTTGCTAACGCTACTGCACCAGTAGGTTATTTAGTATGCGATGGTACTGCATATTCGGCATTACAATATCCAGAGTTAGCATTGGCAATAGGTTATGTATATGGTGGTGCTGGCGCTACATTTAACGTGCCCGATTTGCGTGGGGAGTTTGTACGTGGTGTAAGTACGGGTAGAGCAGGAGTAGATGCAGGAAGAGTTATAGGTACAGCACAAGCAGCTTCAACACACCGTGAGTTAGGCGGTGCAGGCGGCGCAGGTAATATTAATAATTGGTGGTCGGACAGTAAACTAGGAGTAATTGCCGATGCAAGCACTTCATTTGGACCTCCTGGTAATGGCTCTCAAATAGTTTCTCCTTATGGAAATAATCCTGGGGCAGTAGTAATATATGAGTTTTCGCACCGCCCACGCAACGTAGCTATGTTGCCATGTATTAAGTATTAATTTGAAAATAGGTTAATTTAAAAATTTGATAATGTGTTAATTTGATAACCCCAATACAGCGTCAGAGCTAAGTTGAAGTCAAAAAAACTCTGCGAAACACTGCGCTTTTAATCTGCGATACTCTGCGAGAAACCAATTTAAAAATTTGATGATGTGTTAATTTGATAACCCCAATACAGCGTCAGAGCTAAGTTGAAGTCACAAAACTCTGCGAAACACTGCGTTTTTAATCTGTGAGACTCTGCGAGAAACCAATTTTAAAATTACAAACAGTAAATTAAACCCTGCGAGAAACTAATTTAAACATAACCAATAAATGCCCCAAACTCCCATACTCCCCATAGCTTATTACGGCAACATAGCTTATTGGTTGCAAGTTATACAACATAAACATATTCAGTTTGAACATTTTGAGTTTTTTGAAAAACAAAGCAATCGCAATAGCACCTCTATATTATCATCGCACGGATTAATAAAACTAAGCATTCCGCTTGCCGAGCGTGGCAACAAAACATTAACCAAAGATATTGCAATAGATTATAAAACCGATTGGATAACGCAGCATCAGCGTAGTATAGTTACCTGTTATCAATCTGCTCCTTATTTTGAATTTTATTGGAACGATTATTTGCAAGTGTATGCTCAAAAACCTATTTATCTACATCAACTTAATACACTATTATTTAATACACTATTGCGCCATTTAAAATTAAATGAGGGTATTACAGCCTCTCCAACTACCCAATTTGAAGTTGCTTTTCCCAATCTTAGAGATAAAAAACAATATAATACAGTAGCAAACCAACCAAATTATTACCAAGTATTTACGCCAGAGCAAGGTTTTACGCCCAATTGCAGTATTTTGGACATATTATTTAATAAAGGGCCAGAAAGTTATTGGTATTTTGAAGATTATCTTAAATTTGAACAAAATATAAAATTGTAACATCAATTATTACTTTAATACATCTAATGAAAAAAATCATCACCAGTATTTGCATCGTAGCCGCTTCACTTACAAGCGCATTGGCACAAAACGCACCACTTACCGAACTTCAAATGCGTGTAATGCTTAAAGAGCGTGGCGTAGAATATTCCAAAAACAAAACCGAAATAGATAATTACTACAAACGTACTATTGCCAAAGGTAGTAAAGCTACACAGGCTAAGTTAGCTAGTTTATTAAGTAGCCCCGAGCAAGATTGTAATTCGGCTATTGCGGTGTGCCAAAATTCTTATTCGCAAGCACAATCGTACTCAGGCAGTGGTAGTATAGATGATATTCCAAATAGTTCATCGTGCCTTGGCGACGGCGAAAAAAACTCGGCATGGTACCGTTTTACTACCAACTCGGCAGGTGTGTTTGATTTTGATATTAACCCCAACGACCCTATTGATGATTATGACTGGGCATTGTACGACCTTACAGGCAAAAACTGTGCAGATATAGCAAGCGGAGCAGTTACTCCTATACGTTGCAACTATTCAGCAACCAATGGTTCTACAGGTTTAAATTCGGGCGCAGCTAATGCTTCCGAAGGTGCAGGAGGGCCTAACCAATCTACTACTATAAATGTTACCGCAGGGCAATCATTTGTACTTATTGTATCCAACTACTCAAGTTCGGCGAGTGGTTATCAATTAAATTTTGGAGGCACGGCACAAATATTTGATGTTACTCCACCAAGCGTAAGCTCATTAGTATCAGCTTGTGGTTCAAGTTCATTGCAAGTAAATATGAACGAACCAGTATTATGTACAAGCATTAATGCTACCGATTTTGTGGTGTCTAATGTAACCAACTCTACTAATTATACTGTAACGGCAGCAGTAGGCGTTAATTGTGGCGCATCTACTAGTCAAGTATTATTAACTATTACTCCTGCCTTACCTACTAATTTAACCGATTCTATACGTGTTAAAATAGTATTAGGAACTGATGGTAACACACTTATAGACCAATGTGGTAATGCAGTAGCTCCAAACACTATTAAAACGTATGTAAACTCAGCGTCTGTTAGCAATGCACCATTAACTGTTACTGCCAACGATACTTTGTGTGCAGGTGGCGAGGTAACAATAACGGCACCTCCAGCTCTAAGTTATATATGGAGTACGGGTGCTACTACACAAACCATTAATACAATAGTAAACACTACCACCACATATACTGTAACCATGCCTAACGGAACATGTGGTAACAGCGCAGGTACGGTACAAGTAGTTACTATTACGGGGCCTACTATTGCGTTTACAGCTCCTACTACAGTGTGTGTAGGTCAGCCGTTAATTATTGCTAATAATTCCATAGCAAGTACTTGCGATGGCGATGGTGATGAAATATGTGACCCAAGTGGTTTTTTAACAGGTTGTAGTATATTTAGTTCGTGCGACCCTACACCAGCAAGCAACTGGATACCAACTTTGGTAAACAATACCTGGTCGTTTGGCGATGGTGGTGTTAATGGATATTCTACTGCGGTAAACCCAGGTTCGCACACTTATGGCGATACAGGTACATATAATATTACCTATACCATTGACGCGCCTCCTGCACAAGTATTTGGCATATCAATAAATGATAATTGTACAAGCCAAATGATACGTCAAGTAAAGGTAATAGAACGCCCCAATGCTGCGTGGAATACACCAGGTGTAGTATGTAATAATGGTGGAGCAGTAGCTTTAAAACCATTAATTACTGGCGATACTACAGGCGTATTTACTTGCCCTACTTGTCCTAATAGTTCGTTAGCAGGTAACGTATTTCACCCCGATTCAGTATTAGGTGCATTACCACAACAGTTTGTAATAAGTTATACAGTAGGCAACGGTACATGCAACGAAATTAAAACACAAACAATAGTAGTAAACGGTAAAGACAGTGCCGATTTTATGTTGCCAACAACTATATGTCAAGCCAATGGTACACTTAACTTAGATAGTTTGGTAAACGGTACTATTGGTGGCAATTGGGACATTACTACATTACCTACATCAAACGGAAAAATAGATACACTTATGGGTGTACACTATTTAAACTTAGATAGTACTCAGTTTGCTTTAGGTGTAGATACTGCAACCATACACATACGCTACATAGTGGGCGATGCACTTAGCTTATGCGGTGTAGATACTGCCGTAAAATCTATATTAGTATTACGCACCCCAACTCCCGATTTTGTAACGCCTGATGTATGTCAATCTACTAGTGGTTTATTTTTAAATCCATTAGCATTAGCTTCAGGATTAGATTCATCAAACTCTATATGGGTACGACCAGGTTTGGTTAAAGAAATTCCATTAACGAGTGGCAATTATTATTTGGCTGATTCTGCCATAAGTGGTTTAATAAATATTAAGCATATTACTATAAATACTGTTGCAGGTTTAACGTGTAGAGATTCAATCATCAAACCTATTAAAGTAAATATTACCCCTCAAGTAAATGCTAATAATGCTACAATAGTAAATGTAACATGTTTTAAAACCGATGGTTCTATTACACACGTGCAAGCATTGCCAGCCTTTGGTATTCCTTATACTTACCAGTGGTATGCAGGGCAAGACACCACATTGCCAGCTACTATTATTGCAGGTGCTACCCACGATTCGTTACTTACACAACCTGTAGGTTATTATACCATAAATGTAATGAATGGTGCGTGTAGAGCCAAACAAACGTTTGAAATAAAATCGGTACGTGTACCTGTAATAACAGGTTCGCCATGGTATTACAATAAATTATGTACTACCAACGGACAAATAATTAAAGCCACTACACAGTTCATTAATGCTTCAGTTACGTATTCAATTATTGATAGTGCCAATGGATTATTACCAAGTTTCCCACGTTATAATCAAAGCGCAATGGATACCACACCTGTGTATAACATAACGCCTAGTACGTATTACGTAATATTTAAAGATAGTAGTACTACATGTATAGATACTGTTAAATTTAAAGTAATAACAGTTATTGATACTGCAGTATTTAATGTAGGAACAACTACACCATCATTGTGTACTGCTAATAATGGTGCCGTTACAGGTGTTGTATTAAAACACCCTGCATCATCAAACCCACTTAACACTACTTGGACTAACACCGCTACCAACACAGTAGTACCAAGTGCGCAAGGTATGCTTAATCCTACGCCACTTGCACCAGGTACATATAAGTTAGACGTAACTGATGCGTATGGTTGTGTAAGCACTATTTATAAAACTATTACGCAAAAAACGGATACTGCAGTAGCAACAGTAGGAGCAACTACAGCAAGTATATGTGCCGCTAATAATGGTTCGGTAACAGGTATTACATTAAATTATCCAGCATCATCAAATCCTGCTAACACCACTTGGACAAATACAGCTACCAACACCGCAGTACCAAGCGCACAAGGCGTGCTTAATCCTGCACCATTAGCACCCGCAACGTACATGCTAAGTGTAACGGATAGTTTTGGCTGTATAAGTACTATATATAAAACAGTGGCACAACAATTAGATAGTGTATTTACTAATAAAGGCACAACTACCAATGCTATATGTACTGCAACTAACGGAACAGTATCAGGCATAACTATTACCAATGCACCTGAGCAAAGTGCAATATGGACTAATGGATTAGGACAAAATGTAGGTACTACATTAAGTTTAAATTCATTAGCAACAGGCACTTACAACCTAACAGTAGTAGATAAATACGGTTGTACAAGTACATTAAGCCAAACGGTAGGAGTAACTATTGACGCTGTATTTACTAACACAGGCGCAGCTACCTACACTATTTGTGGTAAAGCATCAGCTGATATAAATAACATTGTAATTAAAAATGAGCCTCGTCAAAGCATTACATGGCACAATCAATCAAACACAACATTTAATAATACATTGCCAATAAGTTTGCAAAACGTAAATGCAGGTGTATATACTGTAACTGTAATAGATGCGTTTGGTTGCAAGGATTCGCTTAAATACAATGTAGCAGATAGTACATATGCTAACGCAGCCTTTACTACCAATACTGTTGCGGGTACCGAAGCATTAAGTGTAAACTTTACCAACACATCAACCAACCAAGCAGGTAATACATTTAACTGGGCTTTTGGAGATGCTAAAGATACCGTAGCTTATAACGCTACTCACATATACGCTAACTATGGAGTATATACAGCATTACTTACCGTTACCGATAAGTTTAACTGTGTAGATACACAAACGGTAATAATAAATGTATATGAGAAATTTGACCCTAAAGTACCTAACATATTTACGCCTAATGGTGATGCTAAAAATGATGTATTTAAAGTAATGGGTTCAGGTATTAAAACCATAAATTATGTAATATTTGACCGTTGGGGCAAGCGTGTATTTGAAAGCGATGCGCTAACAGGTTGGGACGGAAGCGGACAGCACGATGGTACTTATTATTATGTAATAAAAATAGCAGCTACCGACAATGTGCAAACAAAAGAACTAAAAGGATACATACAATTAATAAAATAACAACACAATTTTAAAATCGGCAACTAAACTTAGTTTAGTTGCCGATTTTAAT
>JBEBIC010000210.1:0-4891 GCA_040080595.1 Bacteroidia bacterium
TTGATGTACTTACTATCAGAAAAAGGAATAAGGCTATTTTTTTCATCCAATTAAACAATTAAGCTGGTCTATACTCTCCAAACACTTCTCGCATAGCGTCGCATATTTCGCCAAGTGTGGCATAGCATTCTACGGCGTGTATTAAGTGCGGCATAAGATTTTCGTTAGTTTGCGCTACTGCTTTTATTTTAGCTACAGCGGCACTTACATCTGCATTGTTACGTTTGGCTTTAAGTGCATTTATACTTTGTACTTGTTGTGCTTGTATGCTATCGTCCACATAAAATATATCTTCAAACGGAGGCTCTTCCATAGTAAATTTGTTTACACCTATTATGGTTTTGTCGCCGTTTTGTATATCGCGTTGGTAGTTGTAAGCACTGCGTGCAATTTCGTCTTGCATATAGCCTTGTTCTATTGCTTTTACTGAGCCTCCCATTGCATCTATTTTATCAATATAGGCATAAGCGGCGGCTTCTATTTCGTTGGTTAAATTCTCTACAAAATAACTTCCTGCTAACGGGTCCACGGTTTCGGTTACGCCACTTTCGTACGCTATTATTTGTTGCGTGCGCAAGGCAAGGCGAGCAGCGTCTTCGGTAGGTAAGCTCAATGCCTCGTCAAAACCATTAGTATGTAAGCTTTGTGTACCGCCCAACACGGCAGATAAGGCTTGCATACTTACACGTACTACATTGCTCAATGGTTGCTGTGCGGTAAGTGTGCTACCGCCAGTTTGTGTATGGAAACGTAACTTCATAGCCGAAGCATCTGTTGCTCCCAACTCCTTGGTAATGTTGGCCCACATGCGTCGTGCGGCACGGAACTTTGCCACTTCTTCAAACAAATTATTATGCGCATTAAAGAAAAACGATAATCGCTTTGCAAATACGTTTATGTCCAAACCTTTGTCGATAGCGGCTTTTACGTAACTTTTACCATTAGCTAATGTAAATGCCAACTCTTGCACTGCGCTAGAACCCGCTTCGCGTATATGATACCCGCTTATAGATATGGTATTCCATTTAGGTACATTGATGCTACAGTACTCAAATATATCAGTAATTAAACGCATACTTTGCGTAGGCGGATAGATATAAGTACCACGTGCGGCGTACTCTTTAAGTATATCGTTTTGTATAGTGCCTGATATCAATTTTAAATCGGCACCTTGTTTTTTTGCCAATGCTATGTACATAGCCAATAGTACTGATGCCGATGCGTTAATGGTCATACTTGTGGTAATGTCTTGCAGTTGTATGCCGTCAAACAGTATTTCCATATCGGCAAGGCTATCAATAGCTACACCGCTTTTGCCTACTTCGCCATCGCTCATATCGTGGCTACTGTCGTAGCCTATTTGTGTAGGCAAATCAAACGCTACGGATAAACCTGTAGTACCATTTTTAAGTAAGTAATGGTAACGTTTATTACTTTCTTGTGCTGTACTAAAACCTGCATATTGGCGCATAGTCCAAAATTGCGAGCGATACATACTGCCCTGTACGCCACGTGTAAATGGGAATTCGCCTGGTGTTTCGGGCGGAGTATTAATGGGTGCGTAAGTAGTTTTAATTTCGATACCTGAGTCGGTTACAAATTTTGGTTTGCGTTCGTTAATTGCCATTTTATGTTTAGATATAAGTAGTGAGATGATAGATTTTAGTAGTGAGGTATTGGTATTTAATGTTCAATAATTTCTTTTAATTTTTGTTCTAGTAGTTGTTTGTCGGGTAAATACAACTGGTATTTAGACACAAATATTTTGTTGGAAAGTCCTCCTGTGGCATATTTCACCAAAAAATCGTGTTTATCGGCAGCTATTATTATTCCTATTGGCTCATTATCCCCCTCGGTATTTTCTTCCTCTTTAAAATAATTTAAATATAGGTTCATCTGTCCAATATCTTGATGCTTTACTTTATTTATTTTTAAATCTATCAATACAAAGCATTTTAAAATACGGTGGTAAAAAACTAAATCAACAAACAAATGTTCGTTATCTACCGTTATTTTAAACTGCCTTGCTACAAACGAAAAACCTTTGCCTAACTCCAACAAAAACTGTTGTAAATTATCGATTAGTTTTTTTTCTAACCCACGTTCTTTTACAATTGCATTTTTTGGTATGTTTAAAAATTCAAATACATAAGGGTCTTTTATTAAGCCTACTGGTTGTGTTGCTATTTGCCCCTTGTGTGCTAATTGCATTACTCCTTTCTTATCAGTACTTAATGCTAATCGTTCAAATAATGATGAGTCTATTTGACGCTTCATTTCTCTATACGACCAATTTTCTATTACTGTTTGCTTTTCGTAAAAACTACGTGCAAGTTCGTTGGAAATGGTTGTTAATTCAGCATAATGACTCCAGCTCAATTTGCCAGACAGTGTCTGGCAAATTGGATATGCAATGTAAAACAAGCGCATTACTTGTAAATTAGAGCGACTAAACCCCTTACCAAAATTTAATTTTAAATCTCTTGCCAAGTTAGCTAACAAGGCACTTCCGTAATCTGCTTTTTGTTTACCTTGTTGTTCAAATTCTACAATGTGTTTGCCTATTTCCCAATTAGCTTTTACTAACTCGGTATTAACGGCTTTAAACGCATTTTCGCGCGCTGTTTGCAACGTAGTGCCTATAGCAGTAACAAGTTGGTTATATGAAGCGTTGGTTAAAGGCATTTTGTGAGATGTTAGTATTTAGATATGAGATTTTAATTAAATGTCAAACGTTTTTAATTGGCAGTGTGTGCCATCAAACACGCAGTAGGTGTATTGGCTTATCCAATCGCCTAGGTTTATGTAGGTGCTTTTGTTTTGAATTGTTTTTACTAATGGATAATGTCTATGCCCAAACACATAAAAATCTATGTTGTTGTGCTGTGCGTGTTCATTACAAAACTGTATTAAAAACTCTTTGTCATCGCCCAAATAAATGGAATCTTTTTGGCGTTTTACTCCTGCACTTTTTCCACTCCAATAATTGGCAAAACCTAAGCCAATATCGGGGTGTAGCCATTTAAAAAACCACTGGCAGGCTTTATTAGCAAATACTTTTTTGATGAATTTATAGCCTTTATCGCCAGGACCTAAACCGTCGCCGTGGGCTATGTAAAATTGTTTATTGTTAATGCTTACCGTAATAGGTGCGGTATATGTTTTGATGCCAAGTTCTGTTTCAAAATAATCAAATAGCCACATATCGTGGTTGCCTGTAAACATATATAGTTTTACGCCTTCATCGCTCAGTTGTGCCAACTTACCCAATAAACGTGTATACCCCTTAGGTACTACGGTTGTGTAGGTGTACCACATATCAAACACATCACCCACTATGTATATGGCTTCAGCGGTGGGTGCTATAGTATCGAGGAATTTAACCAAGTGTTTTTCTCGCACCAAACTACTTGCATAGTTGGGTATGCCCAAATGAAAATCGGAAAGGAAATAAGTGTTTTTAGTAGTGTTCATTTACCTGCGAAATTACAAGAATAATACGATACTGTCTTAAAAAAGAGTAACAAAAAAGCCTTTAACTAATTTTATGTTTAGTTAAAGGCTTTTGTTTATTGAGAAAATAAATATTTATTTACACCACCGCTATTACACTAATTTCAACACGAGCATCTTTGGGCAGGCGTGCTACTTGTACGGTTTCGCGAGCTGGAAAATCGGCAGTAAAGTAACTTGCATACACTTCGTTAATAGCTGCAAAATCGTTCATGTCGGCTATAAATATAGATGCTTTTACCACGTTGTTAAACGTTGCGCCAGCAGCTTTCAAAATAGTGTTGAGGTTATTCATTACTATTTCGGTTTCGGTTTTAATGTTGCCTATGTATAAGTTACCTTCGGCATCTAATGCAATATTACCACTTGTGTATATAGTGTTACCCGCTTGTATAGCACGGCTGTATGGGCCTATAGGTGCAGGTGCATTGGTTGGGTTTATTACTTTTTTCATATTCTAGTTAGCGTTGGAATGATTGTATGTAACTGTTTAGTTGGTCTATAGAGTCCGAAAATTTAAAGGCATCATTTACCATAAAATAATTTCCATAATCGTACGTGCGACCATAAGCAAACTTGGCAAAATCTAAACGAGAATCTTCAAAATTAAATAGCAGTATAATATCTTTTACTTGTGCACAAGTTAAGCAGTTGCTACCCAATACTTGTTTAGCTATTTGTAGTTTATTGTCTTCAAATGGTTTGCTTTTTATACTTTGTTTTGCTTGTTCAAACGCAGCGCCATTCATAGGGCCAGGGCAACCGTATTGGCTTGCTACAGCAGATTGTGCAGGTGTGCCGTTGTTTACCACGCCATTGCCTACGTTTATATTTATTGGCATATTAATAATAGGAGCATTTATATTGCCGTTACCATTAGGTGTATTTTGCACTGGTACATTGCCAGTAGGTATTGGTGGAGCAGGCATATACACAGGAGCTAGCGGAGTTTCGCTATTAAAACGCAATACGGTACGATTTTTTACTGTTTTAACTTCGTAAGTAACTTCTTGCCCAAGGTGTACGTATAGGTTAAAATCTTTTTGCTTGAGCGGTCCTTTTTCAAACAATAATTTTATTTTATAAAACTCCGCATTAAGGTTAGTTAGTTTTACGTTGGTTTCAAAGTTTTCGTTAATGCGTGCACCATTAAGTATAACTATAAAACGTTGCCCTGTGTTGCTAAACACAATGGCGTTACCTGTGTTTTGTGCCATGGCTAATGTTGCACATAGCAGTAAAATTGATGTAATAATTGTTTTCATGTTGATTGAGTTAAATTGTTTAGTTAGTATTAGATTGCTAAAGTAAATTAAAAAGGCGCTAAACCAAATTCGTGCCACAAAAAAGTAATGTTGTATTGTTAAATTATTTTTTA
>JBEBIC010000211.1:0-4876 GCA_040080595.1 Bacteroidia bacterium
ACTAATTTATTTTCAAAAGTTAAAAATGGTCTCGTTTAATCTTAACATTAATAGGGTAAAATTACCCTCTGATAAGACGGATTTCGAATGGTATAAAACAAATTTCCTATGTATTTTTGAAAAATACATTATAAAAAACATAGAATATATTGAGTTTTAACTGGGCGCATTCCCCCGCTCTCGCAAGTGTTCCCACGGTTAAATAGTTGGTGGTGTTCTCGCAAGTGTTAAGCTGGTTACTGTACTTCGGCAGGCTCAGCAACCAAGCGGAGCCGAAGTATCAGCGTCACTTGTGAGTGTATATAGCAGAAGTTTTTAACTTCGTTAAGCATTCAAAACTCTACATAGCGTAGTTTTATGGTGTCCAAAATAGTAGCCATGGTAGTTATTAAAAATAATATTTTGCGCAGTACTGCTACTGTTAAGCAAAAAAAATATATCTTGGTACACTTGTTGGTTTGTGTAGCACACATTTATCTAATTATTAAAACAAACATTCGTTATGAAAACTCTATTGCTTAGTAGTATTTTATGTTTAAGCATTGTGCATATAAGCCTTGCTCAGGATACAAAAACCTTACGTACACTGCCACAAAAGGCATTTAAAAAAGGCGAAAAACTTACTTTTAGCGTTAATTATGGAATTGTGCACGCAGGCGAGGCCGTAATAGAAGTACTAAACGAGGAAAAGAAAATAGGCAACCGCGATGTGTACCATATTGTGGGTACAGGGCGTAGCAAAAACACGTTTGATTTCTTTTTTAAAGTACGCGACCGCTACGAAACCTACCTTGATAAAGATGCCATAGTACCATGGTTATTCTTACGTCGTATTGAAGAAGGGAGTTACAAACTATCGCAAAACGTACTATTTAACCATTATACTGATGTAGCCAAAAGTGGTAAAGCCGATATTAAAACGCCCAACAATATTCAAGATTTAGTATCTACTTACTACTATGCACGCTGTACCGATTTTAGCAATGCTAAGATTAACGAAGTGCATACCTTGCAGGCGTTTTTGGACGATGAAATATTTACCTTTAGTTATAAATTTTTGGGTAGAGAAACCATTACTACTAATTTGGGTACATTTAAATGCTTAAAATTTTGCCCTACATTGCTCAAAGGACGTGTGTTTAAGCACGAAGACGATATGACCCTGTGGGTAACCGACGACGAAAACAAATTGCCCGTAAGAGCCGAAGCCAAAATAATAGTAGGTTCAGTAAAAATGGATTTATCTAAATACGAAGGCGTGGCTAACCCAATAGCTAAGGTTAAATAATTGTAGTTGATGAGAAATATATTAATACTATCAATTTTGTTGTGCCTAACTAATTGTACTCAACAAGACAATATAGATATAAAAAAAGTAACTGTTGCTTTTTCTGGTTATGGATGTGAAAGTGAATGCCCTTACAAAGTTTTAAGTGTTGATGAACAGTTAAACGTAAAATATTACGCAGGAATGTTTGCTAACGAAAAAGGTTATTACACAGGAACTACAACAAAAGAAAAATGGGATAGTATAAAAGTCCGTTTTGATAAATTTCGTTTGAAAGGAATTGATACAATTAAGTGGGAATTAACAGATCAACCTGATGTAGAGTTTTACATTCAGGGTGGTGTGAACAAAAATAAGTTTAAAGAAAATACAGGTAAAATGAGTGATGAAGATTTGGATATTTTACACTGGTTTGTAAAATCAGTTCCTATATCAACACTAATTAAAACAGATAGTTTAACTTTTGAAACATCAATACAATATCCAATTCCTTATAAATATAAGTTGTAAATAATTTAATATCAGAATACTACACACATCATATGCACATAGATTTAGAAGCTGAAAAAAAAGAAATATTACGCCGTTACCGTACATTGCTAAAAAGCATACGCCGTAAGGTTGATCCTAAAGAAAAAAAAGACATACGTAAGGCGTTTGAACTTGCTGTAGATGCACACAAAGAAATGCGTCGCAAATCGGGCGAACCCTACATTTACCACCCTATAGCAGTAGCACAAATATGTGTGGAGGAAATAGGCTTAGGTCCAACGGCTGTTATATGTGGTTTGTTGCACGATACGGTTGAAGATACTGAAGTTACACTCAACGATATTGAACGTGGTTTTGGTACTAAAGTAGCTCGTATTATTGATGGGCTTACCAAAATATCGGAAGTGTATGATTACAATACTTCATCAGTACAGTTAGAAAATTTTAAAAAAATGTTGCTCACCATGAGCGACGATGTGCGTGTAATACTCATAAAACTTGCCGACCGCCTACACAATATGCGCACGCTCGAAAATATGAAGCGCGACAAGCAACTTAAAATAGCATCGGAAACACAGTACTTGTACGCCCCATTGGCACATCGCTTGGGTTTAAATAGTATTAAAACCGAATTGGAAGATTTAAGCCTAAAGTTTACTGAGCCTGAGCAATACGATTTTATAATTCAAAAACTAAAAGACACCGAAAAAGAACGCAAAAAATACATTACCAAATTTTGCGAACCACTTATTGAAAGCCTTGATGCTGCTGGTATTAAATACAGTATTAAAGGTCGCCCAAAGAGCATTAATAGCATCAACAATAAAATAAAAAAACAAGGCATTCCGTTTGAAAGTATCTACGATATTTTTGCTATTCGTATTATTATTGATGCTGAAGCAATGGAGGGCGACGAAAAAGCATTGTGCTGGAAAAGTTACAGTATGGTAACCGACCACTATTTGCCTAGCCCCGACCGTCTTAGAGATTGGGTAAGTACGCCTAAAACCAACGGATACGAAAGTTTGCACACAACCGTAATGGGCCCCGATGGTAAATGGGTAGAAGTGCAAATACGTACCGTACGTATGGACGAAATAGCCGAAAAAGGATATGCCGCACACTGGAAATACAAAGAAAGCAACACCAGCGAAAACGCACTAGACAACTGGATAGCCAAAATACGTGAAACCCTAGAAAACCCCGATGCCAATGCACTGGAGTTTTTGGACGAGTTTAAACTAAATTTATTTGCCGAAGAAATATTTGTATTTACCCCAAATGGCGAATTACGTAGGCTACCCAACGCAGCTACTGCCTTAGATTTTGCTTTTGAAATACACAGCCGAGTGGGTGTAAGTTGCATTGGAGCTAAAGTTAATAGCAAATTAGTACCACTTAGCCACGTGCTTAAAAGTGGCGACCAAGTAGAAATACTTACCAGCAAAAAACAACAGCCCAAAGAAGATTGGCTTAAATATGTAGTAACATCAAAGGCTAAAAACCGCATACGCGAAGCCTTGCGCGACGAGAAAAAAATAGTAGCCGATGAGGGCAAGCTAATTTTTGACAAAAAAATGAAATCGCTTAGCGTAAAAGTTGAAGCTGCTGGGCTTAAAAAAATAATTGCTTTTTACAAAGTAAGTTCGCCGCTCGATTTATACTACCGTATAGCCAAAGCTACTATTAATCTTAATAAATTAAAAGATATAATTGATGGCGATGGACACATTGTAGATGCGCATTTGCCTAAGCAAGACAAGCCGTTTGAACAAGTTGTAAGCGAAATACGTGGCAACACCGAAACATTAGTACTAGGTGATGCGTTGGATAAAATAGAATATAAACTTTCGCCGTGTTGCAACCCAATACCAGGCGATGATGTGTTTGGTTTTATAACCATAGGCGAGGGCATAAAAATACACCGTGTATCGTGCCCCAATGCAGTACAATTACTAAGCAACTATGCCTACCGTGTAGTTAAAGCAAAATGGACAAGCCAAGAATCTATACAGTTTTTAGCAGGTATGAAACTAGAGGGAGTTGATGATGTGGGAATTGTAAACAATTTAACCAAAATAATATCAGAAGATTTAATGGTAAATATGCGTAGTATTAGTTTTGATACCGACGATGGAATATTTACGGGTAAAATAATGGTGTACGTACACGACACCGCCCACTTAGATAACCTTATTGCAAAATTAATGACCGTAGGCGGAGTACACAAAGTTACTCGTATGGATAATTAATACGTGTTAAAAAAGGTAACTTATACGGTTTTACTTCCTGTAATTTTGCGCCCACATTTTATGTATTATTGTACTTAAATCATCATTGAAAAAATGCTCTCCAACAAAAAAATACTTATAGGAGTTACAGGCAGTATAGCTGCATACAAAATAGCACCATTGGTGCGTTTGCTCGTAAAAGCTAACGCTACAGTACGTGTGGTTATGACCCCTAGTGCAACACAGTTTGTAACGCCACTAACGCTTGCCACACTTAGCAAACACGAAGTATTGTTAGAATATACTAACGCAGGACATACCAACTGGACTAATCACGTGGAGCTTGGTGCTTGGGCTAATGTGTTTTTGATAGCCCCATGCAGTGCCAATACATTAAGTAAAATGGCTAATGGAGGCTGCGATAATTTATTATTGGCTACGTATTTATCAGCCAAATGCCCTGTATTGTTTGCTCCCGCTATGGATTTGGATATGTATGCCCATGGAAGTACGCTGCGCAATATTGCTACGTTACAAAATTATGGAAATATACTTATACCTGCCACACATGGCGAGCTTGCTAGTGGCTTGGTGGGAGAAGGGCGTATGGCCGAACCTGAAGAGATAGTACAGTTTGTAACACAATTTTTAAGTGCAAAATCAACATCAGTCTTAAAGGGAAAAACCATTATAGTAACCGCAGGTCCTACCTACGAAGCCATAGACCCAGTGCGTTTTATTGGCAATCATTCGAGCGGAAAAATGGGCTTTGCATTGGCAGAAAGCCTTGCTAATGTAGGCGCACAGGTACAACTAATTACAGGGCCTACACATTTAACTACCACACACCCCAACATTATTACTA
>JBEBIC010000028.1:0-20303 GCA_040080595.1 Bacteroidia bacterium
CATATAAATAATAAGCTACCTACATTAACCCATATAGAGCGACGAGTATTAATTTTAAACAATGCCAATATCCATACTAAACCTCCATATATAAGTGCTACGTGCATACCCGAAACCGAAAGTATGTGCATAAGTCCCGTAGCTTTATAATCGTTGAGGATTTCGTTGGCTATAAAATTATCGTTACCCAACAGCATAGCAGTAGTTATAGCAAGTTCATCATTAGTAAGGTGTAGTTTTAAAAGCGAAAATAATTTTTGATTAATTTGATACGCTAATTTACTAACGCTAAAACGAGTGCTTTTTCCAATATACACAATGCTTTGCGGAGTAGCATAGGCCGAAAATCCAATATGATGATAACGATAGTAATTAGATAAATTACTCGTAAACGGATTAGTAATTACTTGTGTAGAACTTATAGTGCTGTAAAAACATACGGTATCATTGGGTTGTAAGGTGTTTGTTGCATAGTCTTTAACATACACCACCAACTGTTGTTGCACATGTTCTTGTTTATTATTAGCTACTACTACCGTAACGTCTTTTAAATTTATTTTTAGTGATGTGTTTGATGCCGACAACTCTTTAATTACACCAGAGTAATAATAATTGTGCGAGGGTATTAAATGTACAGCACTTGTTTGCGCTAAATATCCGCAGCTTACATAACCATAACAAGCGCTTACCACAATAAGTAAACATGTAATTAGGTATGAATTACCTTTTTTAACTATTAAGTAACTTACAAGCGCTAATACAGCAAGTAGCGCCATACAAATCCATAGGGTAAACGTTAGTGCTAATTGGTTATACACACTCACGCTTAACGCAATGCCCAACATAATGGGCAATAGTAGTTTTAACGAAGGAAAGCGAGACAAATTAAGCATAGTGCAAAGTAAGCAAATTCATTTGGGTGGATTATTTGCTTTAATAAATAGTGGCAAGGGTTGTTTAAGTATAGCATTAAAAGTAATTAAAAAGAGCGTAATAAACGAGTGGTTTCAATTACGAATTGTGTTTTATTATTTACGTTATCAACAAGGGAGCATACTCCCTTGTTACAATATACTATTTGTGTATTCCCACAAAAAAAATAGCCACGCACTGCGTGGCTATTGAATAATAAGTGTTATTAAAATATTAATTATTTTAAGGCAACTATTTTAAAATCGATAAAAAAGTCGTTGTCGATAGCTTTGTCGCCAATACTGTCGAAGAAGCTTTTTGAACCATATTTAATATCAAATTTAGTACGATCAACAGTTATTTTTCCAACCATTGCAAGTGCTTTACCTTCGTTTTTAACCGATGCAGGAAAAGTAACTTCGTTAGTTATTCCTTTAATAGTTAATTTACCTGTAACATCAGTTTGACCATCTTTGCGTAATACAGTTTGAGTAATTACAAATGTTGCTGTTTTGTTTTTTTCAGTATCAAAAAAGTCAGGCGATTTTAAGTGTCCTATTAATTTGTCTGCACCCTCTTCTGCTTTTAAATCGGTACATAACATACTGTTCATATCTATTACAAACGTACCAGTAGTAATGTTTTTACCTTGCATATTAAACGTACCCGATGTAAGTTTTACTGTACCCGAATGTTGTCCTGTTACTTTTTTACCTAACCATGTTAGTGTAGATTTTGCAGCGTTAATTTTGTAAACAGCTGGTTTTGTTGCTAATGCGCTTGTTGCAATTGCTAACGATAATACGATTGATGTTGCTTTTTTCATTTTGATTTTGTTTGGTTTAGTTAATTGTTTTTTATTGGTGACCAAGAGAACGCTTCGCTTAGTTGTGGTTTAGTTAATTGTTTTTTAGTGGTGACCAAGAGAACGCTTCGCTTAGTTGTGGTTTTATTAATTGTTGTTAGTTTAAATTTTACACTGCAAAACTAAGTTATATTTAATCTACTTTTGTAATTACTTACCTTTTATAAACTAGTTTCCTTTAAGAAACTAACTATAAGTAACGGATAAATATTAACGTATTTTGTATTAACAAATAAATCAAGCAACCATGGCAATGACTAAGAAAATAGTGGAAACACAAAGTAAAGAGTGTACCAAAAAACTAATGGGTATAAAAGACACTATGGAGTTGCTATCGGGCAAATGGAAAATACAAATAATAGCTACGCTAATGCAAAAAGGCACGTTACGTTTTATGGATTTATTGCGTGAGGTAGATGGTATAGCTGCTAAAATGCTCTCTAAAGAATTGCAAGAATTAGAACTAAACGAACTCGTAAAACGTACCGTGTGCAACACCAAACCTATTACGGTAGAATACGAAATAACCGACCACGGACTAACCCTACAAAGCACAATAGACGAAATAGCCAACTGGGGTATAGCCCACCGAAAGAGGTTGTTTAAACAACAAAAATAAATTTAAACCTTGTTTTGTTTTACATACTCCATTTCATACATATGAAAACCTGCTGCCCAATAATCATCAACAGTTTTAATGAGTGTAAAACCTAATTTTTCATAAAAAAGATACACCAACTGCGATGTGCGCACCATTATTTTTAGTGTGGTATTAATCGTTTTTAACTTTTCTAATCTATACTTTAACAATGCGCTACCTATCCCCTTTCCTTGAAAACTGGGGTGTATGATATCCCAACTTATTTTTGCAATTGTTTTATCAGTAGAAAAATTAATTCCTCCACAACCTGCAATTAAGTTATCTATTTCTATTACAAAATAAAGTTCTATTTCATTGTCTAAATAATATACAAGGTCTTTTTCTTCGTGCGGAGAAAAACAATTTGGAGTGTTCAATCGCAACAAGGCTAACACCTCATTTTTATCTTGTAGCGTATATTCACGTATTATCATTGTGTTTACTTATACACTAATTCTCTCGCAACACCTTGCGCACAGGCCATGCGGCTGCAAAATAACCTATTATTACTACTGTAGTAAGCACATACACAACATCTAACCATTGTATGGCTACAGGATAATATTGTATTATAAAACTATCATCGGCACCTAGTTTTAATATACCAAATTGCAACTGTATTACACATATAATTAAACCTACTGTAACGCCTGCTATAGCACCTCCTAAGGATATAAGCAAACCTTCGGTTACAAATATTTTGTGTATTAATGACTTGCTTGCGCCTAAGTAAGTAAGTATGGTAATGTCTTTCTTTTTATCTACAATAAGCATAGTAAGCGAACCTATAATGTTAAATGCCGCTATAAGTAGTATAAATGCCAGTATCATAAATATTGCCCACTTTTCGCTTTTCATTATTTTGTATAAAAACTCGTGTTGCTCAAAGCGTGTTTGTACTTTGTAATTATTACCACACAGCTCTTGTATGGCTTGCTGCACTTGCTTTTCGTTGCTAGTAGTGGTTAAACTTATTTCCAACGATGTAACTTTTCCCTGTTGGTGTATTAAGTTTTCTACAAACGGTAACGGCACTAATATATACTTTGCGTCTATTTCTTGTTGTATGCTATACACACCCGAAGCATATATAAACGCTTTGTTAAAACTATCCTCAGGGTTAAGCTCCATACTCTTGCCCGCCTTAGGTACATACACTTGCAAAGGGTTAAGCACGTCGCCTAGATTAAGCCCCAGTTGCGATGCAATGGTTTGCCCTATTACGGCGTAGTACTCGCTATCGTTCGGTTGCAATAGGTATTCGCCTGCTACCAGCATACTATCTACTTTTGCCATACGACTAAACGTGGTATCTACGCCTTTGAGTGTGGCTATAAATTGTTTGTCTTGGTATTTTATTAATGCGTTTTCTTCCAGCGATAGCGCTACGTTTTTTACACCTTGTGTGTGTTGTATTTTGTAGATGAATGTACTATCTGCATTAAAAAACTTACCCTCGTTTAATGTTATTTTTAACACAGGGTCAAATGAATTGTAGAGTTTGTTTTGCAAATCAACAAACCCATTAAATACAGATAATACAATGATTAACGCTGCTGACCCTACAAACACACCCAACAACGAAACCAACGTAATAACGTTAACTAAGTTGTGCGATTTTTTTGCAAATAAATACCGCTTGGCTATGAATAATGGGACGTTCATTTTGTTGGGGTTAAACTATCTCTGCAATTCTATTTTTTCAATATTTGAAAGCTTTATTGGCTTAATATTTACCCCAATAAAATGATCGTTTTTACCCGTAATTATACTATCTTGAATAATTAGCGTGTTGAAATAAAATGTTTGTCGTCCACCATCTTTTTTTGTAATTCTTACCCCTGTATGATTATTAACAGGCATTATAAATTCCTTGTCATATTTGTCCAACACTTTAATTTCGCTTAATGAATTACCAGTTACCATAAAGGGAAAGAAAAATGGAGGGGCTATTACAAACATAGTTTTTTTCTGCGTTTGCGTATTCGCAAATTGTTCTAATAAACTTTGTGTAGTAATGTGATATGTTTTGCAACTTGCAAACAATACCAACATCATTAATATACTTTTTGTTTTAATGTTTTTCATGTTTCGTATTGGGGTTAATTGCGCTTCCAAAATTGCCAACGTTTTGATTTCTTTTTTTCTTTCACAACTATTACAATATCTCCAACAAATTGTTTTGGACTAACTAGAGTAATATTTACACTTGAATTTGTTTTTTTAGGCGCAATTGTTTTTTCTACTAATGCAAAACCAACGCTCGATATTCGTAATTTTATTTCTTTTTGTACCAATGTATTAGGTACTATTAATTTGAATTCGCCATTAAAATCAGTTTGTGTATTATACTTCATATTATCGGCTACCACGACATTACCAAATGGCACAGGCTCTCCACTTTCATCAACTACTTTACCGTTTATGGTAATGCTGTCTGTAGTAGTTATTGCAGGTGTTGTAAGCGAATGTTGTTGTGTTATGTGTTGGTTAGCAATAAGTTCAGGAGCTTTAGCTTCGGCTTGTTTTGCAGTTACTAATAGCAATATACTACTAGCTACATTGTACCACCAATTATATGTAATAGGTGTTGTTTTAGCTGAATTATGTATCTCTCTGTTTAACTGTTGTGGAGATAAACGCCCACACAATTCTCCCGACGAATTATTTAATACCTTAACAATTTCATCATCACTTAATATTGAAAAATCTATTACTGTTTTACAACATTGTGCGCAGTATTTCCCCTGCTCATTAGTGGTCATGTCTAACCAATTTTCCTCGCAGGGCTTGTTAATCGCTAACTTATAACTACGCAACGTCATGGTGTATATATCGTTTTATATAATTTGCTTAATCCGTTTTTACTGAACATATAAACCGTTAAAACGGTTGCGCTAGTAGAGGTTTTTTTATTCATAGCCCACGGTTTAAACCGTGGGCTATGGTTTATTTTATAATCAATTTTGGAATGGTTTTAACCATTTTTTAATTTATTTTTCTCAACACACAACACAACCTACGCTTTATACGCTCTCACTATAAGCCCTGTGCCTGTAGGGTTTTCGCCGTTGGCATCAAGGTAGTTAAGTACATAGCATATTGGGTAGGTTACTGCGTAATAGAATGGTATTAATACAAAAAACAATTTGCTTACGCCTAATAATTGTATTGGCCATTTCATACTCATGCGCCATGCAATAGTACCAAACTTGCCATAGGCATAACGGCTTACCATGCCTGTAAATCCTGCTAATTTAAGTTTAGCTTCAATGTCGGTAATGGCATAACCATCGCGCACGTGTTCCTCAATAAAACTACCTTCTTCTCCCTCGTGTACATCGCTACCGCCTTGGTCGCTTGGGGTTGATATTAATAACATACCTCCTGGTTTAAGCGATGTATATATGTTTTTAAACACCTCCACATCTTCAAGTATATGCTCCATAACGTCCACCGATAGTGCCAAATCAAACGCATTAGGTTTGTTGTATTGTGTTAAATCGCCTACTTCAAATTTTACATTGGTCTTGCCTACTTTTGCAAAAAAGTTGTTGCAATCTTCTACTTGTTCTTCTTTAACATCTACTGCAAGTATATTAAACTTAGGGTTTAAGCCTGATAGTTTATAACTGTATTGTCCGTAGCCCGAACCCGCATCAAACACTTCGGTTTTGTTGGGGTTAAGTGCCATCCATGCTTTTAGTTCGTTATCTATGTGCCACGTACGAAGCAGCAATAAATCTAATAATTTGTAAAATGTTTTGCGTAAAAATGGTGTTTGATTAAATACACCGCCCAATGAGCGTTTAATAGGATCGTACTGCATAATGTTGTTGGTTTGTTAGGTTGTTTTATAAAAAATTAGTTATGTTTCGTGTGCTAAAATGCACTTATTGCTTTAATAAGCTATCAATTTTTTCGGCATAGTCCAGCGAGTCATCTATATAAAATATAAGTTCGGGCACTATACGCAATTGCGATTTTGTAATTACCGATAGGTATTTACGTACTTCTTTCTTTTGAATATTGATGAGTTGTAACACCTCCTCTTTGGTGTTTTTATTCCCTACAATAAACAAACTTAAATAGGCTTTAGCCACGCTCATATCGGGGCTTACACGCACTATGGTTACTGTTATTAATGCTCCATTAAAAAACTCTCGGGTATTGGCTCTAAAATATTCGCCTAATTCTTTTTGTAGCAAGCGTGCTACTTTTTGCTGTCTTACACTGTCCATTATTGTTGTTTAAAAAATTCTAATCTAATTATATAAATTAATGCGCCACTACCAACTTGTGTGTGGTACTACTTGTGTTGTTGTTTATTTTTATCAAATATACACCATTAGTCCAATTAGCGGTAGTAATAGTAGTAGTTTCGTTAGTAGTAATACTGTTTTGTATTAACTTACCTGTATAGTCGTACACTTGTAATGCACTGTTAATAGGGGTTTCAACGCTTACTTGCTCGTTAGCTGGGTTAGGATAAATAATAGTGGCATTGCTTGCCGTTTCTTGTAATCCAATAGCAGAGCCTGTTTCAAACGGACATGTACCAAATACCGGTCTAAGCATCCAACTACCTTTTATTATAGATTGATTCCAACCTAAGCCTGCATTGTAATACATACGTGTGGTGCTTATGGTATTAAGGTCTAAGCCCAAATTAAGATTGGTTGTTACGTTTTGTTGCAAGCCTATGTAATACTTGCCTGCGCTAAGGTTTACGGGTGTAGTAAGTGTATATTCGTGAAAAAAGTTAGTACTTACGCCATACGTAGGGTTTACAGTAGGTGTTTCTTCGTACTTAATAGCACCTGGTTTTCCTGCACCATCATCTTCCCAAATAGTAATTTTAAAATCCACCACACGTGCATCTATTACTTGTGGTAAAAAATAGTAACGCACTGCCGTAAGCGCATCGGGCGTAGTAAGTTCTACTTGATAGGCTAATTTACCCTCAGGCAAAAACTGATTTAATTTTAACTCATAACCTGCCTCCGCAGTACCATCATCATACGATAAAAAATTAGCTACGTATTGTTTGTAGCTCACAGTATCGTTGTTTTTATTTACGTCTTGCCCAAAGGTTACAAATTGTTTCATAGTATAATACTTGCATACTTGCGAATCGGCATACTGCGCTGTAGCTGCTATTGGAGGGTGTAGTAAGTTATTAAATCCAACGGTGTTAGTTGCAGGGGTATTTACGCCTGCGCCTAATACTACAGACGCATTATTAACAGGATCAACATATTGGTAAACCGTTGTGCCAAAATTATCAACTAACGAGTAATTTGTTTTAGACGTTTTTTCACCTCCATTTTGTCCTGCTGGATTTGATAAATTAGTAACATAGTTATCAAACGACGACTTAAACATACTTTTTTGATATTGCTTGTATGGAATATTGGTATAACCGTTTAGCAAATTTTGGTTGTTGTTTATAAACGCCACATCTTCAAGGTATTTGTCGTTGTAGGTTCTGCTTTTATTTATATAAATATAATCAATGTGCCAATGGTCAAATGCGCCTGATAGTGTTGCATAGTTTTTAAACCTAAACTGAAAGCCTGTTTTTAAAAATTTAAGTTGTGTAAGTGGAATATTTATCCATTTAAAATACGTACTGCCTGTACTATCGCCTTCGGCTTTCCATATATACGTCCAGCCTGTGTCCGACGGTGCTTTAAACTCCAGTACTAATGAGTCTTGTGAGGCATTGGGCGCGTTTCCATAACCTTTGGGTTGATAGTAAAAACTAAAATAAACAGAATCGTTTACGCCGTTGGCTACAAATAAATTAATAGGTTTTGAGGTAAGTACATCTGCCAACCCATACGCAGCAGGATTTACAAAGTTATTGTAAGGTAAGCCCTCGTTACTTAATCCATCAAATGTTGCTACGCCTTGTGTTGGTTGATGTATAGGAAAACTATTGTTTACAAATACTTTATTATCTAAATAATTACCCGCTTTACCACTCATTTTTACTACGTGTATAATGGAAGTGTCTAAGTACCATGTGTTTTGCACCACCAATACCGAATCGGCTTTTTTGGTAATGATACCACCTGTAGTGTCAAAATTAATTTGGTAATAAGGTGGCCATGCTTGTACGTTTTTTATAGGAATATCAAACGGAGGCACATTGTTTTTAATACCAAACGAATCTATATAAAACGGTGCGTAGGCTTGACGGTATATTTGGTTGTTTTGTATGTAATAGCGGTACGTAGTATCTGTACTAAATTGTACGGAGTCTTGATAATTGCCACTTACACTAAAATTAAGGAAATTATTAATCTCGTACTGCGCACTTGCAGGATATGCGTAATTGCGATAATCGGCAGTAAGGTCACGGCTAAAATCGTCTATAAACGGCAGTTGCAATGTATCTGTTTGAAAGTAAAAATACTTTTTATACGTACTCGCTATTCTAGCGTTTTGTAACGTTGCATTTTCTTGCTCTACGAGTTTGCGCTCGTGCAACGTAGGGTTATAACCCAATGGTACTATACGCTCGTGTTGCGCCAGTGCTGGGATTTGCAAGGCACATATTATAAAAAAAATGACTGTTGTTATTTTATTCATTGGGAGTTGGTGTTGTGTTATTTTCATCGTTTACTGAGGTAGAATCTGCACTACTTGCCTCTTCCATACCATCGCCCAATACCAAATCTATACTTGCTCCGTAAGGTAATAACTCACCTGCTTTTATACTTTTACCTTTGTAACGTTGCTCCAATACTGCATCTTTGGCGTAATCGGGCTTGTAGGATAATTTGCCTACTACTAAGCCGTAAGATAGCAATACACTTTCGGCTTGGCGCAACGATGCGTCTTTGAGGTTAGGCATTTTTAACTTTGGTGGTGTTGATGCGTTTACGGTAAGGTATATAATACGGTGTTCTTTTACTTTAAATGTAGCTTGTGGTGTTTGGTCTAGTACTGTGCCTTTGGGTTGCTTGGGGTCAAATATGGAATCTACTACCTCATAAGATAACGGTAAATTGGCGAAAATAGTATTAAGCTCGGTAACTTTTTTACCAATAAAGTTGGGTACTTCTACATTTTGTCCGTGGCGAGTAAAGGTATTGAGTAACTTAAAAGCTACAAACGCCAATATACACGCCGTAAGTGCCGCTATACTTAGGTGTATCCAAAATTTTCGGTTGGTTAAAAATGTGGTCATTAGGGTAAAATGTAAGGGTGTTAAATAGTATGTAATACTACTTAATATTTATGTGTTATCAAAACACTATTTACTGCCTTTATCTACCTTTATACGTTGGGGTGCGTTAGCTACCTGCCAAGCGGTGTAATACACTAGGCGAGTTATTTTTTGCATTTTATCAAACTCTATTTTATCAATGGTATCAGTAGGTTTGTGATAATCTTCGTGTACGCCATTAAAATAAAATATTACAGGCACATCGTATTTTGCAAAGTTGTAATGGTCGGAGCGGTAGTAAAATTGATTAGGGTCGTTGGGGTCGTCGTAGGTATAATCTAACTTTAATTGGGTGTGTGCTGTATTCGCATTTTCGCTTATTGTTTTAAGCTCTGTACTTCGTTTTTCCGAACCTATTACATACACAAAGTTAGGGTCGTTGGCGTATTTTTTATCTCTACGTCCTATCATGTCTATGTTTAAATCTACTACTGTTTGTTTAAATTTAAACACGGGGTTTTCGGCATAATAACTACTGCCTAACAATCCTTTTTCTTCGCCCGAAAAATTAAGAAACAACATACTGCGCTTTGGTCTGTAACCAGCATCGGTAGCCGTTTTAAATGCTTTTGCCAAGTTCATCACGGCTGATGTTCCACTTGCGTCGTCATCAGCACCATAATACGTTTTTCCGTCCACTATACCTAGGTGGTCAAGGTGTGCGCTCATTACCACTACCTCATCAGGAAACTCGCTACCACGTATGTAACCCAGTACATTTTTACCTTGCAAATCGTTGGTTTCTCGTGCTATGTGTATGTTGGTGTTTGTTTTAAATACAGTAGTGGTGTTACTACATTTTTCATCTCCATTAAAACAATTATACACTTTAGTAAATTGTTTTTTACCAATTAATTTTTGTGCTAATTTTCTTGAAATAATTAACGTAGGTACTTTACCATTAGCAGCAACTGTTTTAAGTGTTGTAGTAGGTTTTTGTAAGTAGTGCAGCAAGCGTTCCGATTGTATATCGTTAGCAAAATCATTAGCAACTATTAGTAATAACTTAATGCCTGCGGTGCGTGCTGCGGCTTGTTTTTGGCGCATATTACTTGTCCATGTTGATGGTTCTTTAGTGCCTGTAAGTAAGTGTATGCTGTCTTTTAATAAAGGTTCGCCATCAAGTATCATTACTATTTTATCTTTTACATCAATGCTTGCATAGTTGTTATAGTTAGCCTTAACGTCGTTAATACCATAGCCTGCAAAGGTTATGCTATTGGTAGCAATGTCTAAGTCATCAAAGCCTGGAAAAAAATAAAAATCAGTATATAAATTGTATTTTTTGTTTTTTGTTTTTACATACGATTGCACTCCGTTTTTCTTTACACTTAACACATAGTTTTGAAAATAGCTACTATCGTTATATGGTGCCATACCTAAACTACTGTAATGCGCAGCCAAATAATTGCAGGTGCGTTGCATACCACGAGTGCCTGTTTCTCTGCCTTCCAAGCTATCCGAACACAATACTTGCATATACTGCTTTAGTTGGTTAGCATTTATAAGTTGTTCAAATTGTTGTTGTGCATTGGCTATAGTTATGCTCAATGCAAGTGTTGCTACTAGACTAATTTTTTTCATTGTTTTGGAATTATTTATTCAATACTACAACTCATCATTGTAATATCATCAACGTAATGTTGGCGCTCTCTAAATTTTTCTAACGCCCCAAATACTGCTTGGTTTTGGCGTGCTGGCGACTCGTAAAACTTACGGTTCAATACTTCTTCTACTCCTTCTATGTCAAATTGTTCTCCGTCTTTATTTTCGGTTTCTGTTACCCCATCAGTATATAACAATAAATTGGTGGGAGTATTTACAATAAACGAACCCTCAAGCACATTGGGCAATTCGTCCAACATACCTATACCTGCGCAACCTACAGTAAGTTTTTCTACTCCATATTTATTAGTTAAAAATATAGGTAAATGCCCTGCGTTAATGTAGGTAAATAGTTTGGTAACTGTATTGTATTTGGCTATGAACAAAGTTATAAATCTATCGCCTTGGGCTACCTTATTTATTTTATTGTTGAGCTCTTGTACTATTTCCGATAGTGAATTATTGTAATTAGTTATAGCGTGCAAGTTGGCTTGTAAGGTGCTCATAAGTAAGGCTGCGCTTATTCCCTTGCCCGATACATCGGCTATACACATAAGATATTCATTTTCATTTATGTGTAATATGTCGTAGTAATCGCCACCTATGTGGTGGTGTGGTAAGTAGTAACTATCGCACTTTATGTAATTGTTGTTGGGTAAGTTTTTAGGGAATAACATTGCGTGTACTTCAGCAGCTAATGCTACCTCTCTGTCAAATTTTTCCCTGTCGTTTTTTTGCTTGTAGAGTATTTTATTTTCTACCGCTACTACTACTAAGTTTATCATAGTTTGTATGTAGGGCAGGTGTTTTATAACAGCACTCATTGCTAGCTCATCTTCGTCAAAATCAGCCAATAGCAAGTATGCCAGCGCTTCTTCTTTGTGTGTTACGGGTATTATATAATCAAACGGAGCAAAATCCATACTCTCGTTTACTACCAATATATCATCAATATTGTTAAAATTAAAATAATGTGCCTTAACTCCATACGCAAAACTTACCGCCCACTGACCTTCCTCTTTGGTTACTAGCAAGGCTTTGCCTACTTGTAATTCTAGTTTTAATACTTGTTCTACAGCTGTAAATATTTCTTCGCGCTGTGCATTACTGTTTATAAGCTTAGTAAGATTATGCAAACTATCTAGCTTAAAATTATTTAGCTTTAGTTTGTTTATAGCATTACTCAAGCGTTGCTTGTCTCTATCGGTTATGGTTTTATGTATGCCCTCGCTCATTACTTATTAAGAGTTAATTGCATTTTAAAATCATTCATAAAAAAGCCGTCGCCTATGTTGTTATCAAACGCATCTATAATTATAAAACCTTGTTTAAAATAAAAATTTACAGCCGTAAAATTTTGTCGGTTTACTACTAATTGTACTGTGTTAATAGTGTTGTAATTAGCTAATACCACATTAAGCAAACGCTCGCCCACCTTGTTGCCACGAGCTTTGGAGTGTATATAAAATTTATGTATAAACAATTCAGTATCACTTTTTTGTTGTGCCGATGCGTAACCTATTAGTTCGTCATTAGCATACACCAATGTAAACACACAACCCTCTTGCATTTGCTCACTTAATTTGTTGGGTGCGTACATTAGGTTAAGCATATAAGCTATTTGCTCTTGGCTAATAATGCTTGAGTAATGCTCGTACCATATCTCTTTTGCTAACGCAGCTATTGCATCAACTTGGGGTAAAGTAGCGGTGGTAAAACGTATGTTCATAGGGTGTTGCTTGTGTGTATTCAAAACTATACAATATTTTACAACTTGTGGTTAGTTATACAGCAAATATTTCATACGCATATCTTTGTACTGTTGCAGTTGTGGTTCCCAACTTGCTCTAATACTTTCTTCGCCCACCCCTTTTTTTACTTGCTGTTGTAGTATATTATTACCTGCTAATTTATTAAAAAACGGATTAAAAAAACTATCCTTTACTGCATATTGTTGGTAGGCATCATCTAACCAATATAAATACAATTTGTTATACGATTTGATGAATGAATTGGCAAATGTTTTTAACTCAAAACCATTGCACGCTTTGTTTTCGTAAGGCGGGTTTTTGCTAGCGTTAGCAATGCTTTTGGGGGTAAACTGATAGCGATAATTTTTGAATGATGGGTGTCCGTATATTTCAAACGCTTGGGTAGTACCACGCCCAACGCTTATAGGAGTACCTTCAAACAAACACAGCGATGGATACAAATAAATAGCCTCCATACTTGCTAAGTTGGGCGAAGGTTTTACGGGCAATGTATAATACATTTCGTGCTTATAATTGTTGCAAGTAATAACTTGTAACTTGCACTGCACCTTGTTTTTTAACCATTTTTCGCCATTAATCATTTGTGCTAATTCGCCTATGGTACAGCCGTGTACAATGGGTATGGGGTGCATACCTACAAACGATTTATACGCCATATCCAACACAGGACCATCTACATAAAAACCGTTGGGGTTGGGGCGATCTAGTATAATTAATGTTTTGTTGTTTTCGGCACAAGCCTCCATTACGTAGTGCATGGTGCTTATGTAGGTGTAAAAACGCACACCTACATCTTGTATGTCAAACACCACAATATCCACATCTTTGAGGTCTTTGGGTTGTGGTTTGTATTGCTTACCGTACAACGATATTATGGGTAAACCTGTTTTAGCATCTTTATAATTGCCTATATTTTCGCCTGCATCGGCTGTACCTCTAAAGCCATGCTCGGGGCAAAATGCTTTTTTAATAGTAATACCCAAACGCAATAATGTATCAACCAAATGTGTGCTTCCCACCATTGATGTGGGATTAGCAACTATGGCTACATTTTTATTTTTGAGTAATGCTATGTATGCGGGTATGCGCTCCGCTCCTACTGTTATTGGGCTTTGCGCTATTGCGTAAGTACTAATTAAGGTAAATAGTATGGCTATGCTATGTTTATTCATTGTTGAAATGATTGTTGCGTTTTTTAATTTTAGCTAAAAATAACAACAAAATAATAAGCGTGAAAATATAATTGCGAATTACGGCGGATATGGTATTTATTTCTCGCAGCCATTCGCAGAGTGAAAGTGCAGTGTTTCGCTGAGTTTTTATATAATACAACAGGCGCGTAAATTAATTAGCGTACTAGATATTTGTAGTAGGGTTTGTTTGATTATAAACACATGGTTATACTCTTGCTTATTTTTATTTTGCAGAGTAAAACCGCTAACGGTACGCTTAATTATTAGACTAAAATAGCTAATATAATAAGTTTCCTTATTTAATCAACGTTACTGTACCAATCCAATCGGTATGTTTTTCGTTAAATACATCAACATAGTTTAGTCGCCAGTTATATACCTCTGTCTTACAACGCTCACCTGTACGGTAGTCGTTGCCGTCCCAGCCTTTGGCGTTAATATCGCCTTGTATGCGTGCTATAAGCACTCCCCATCTATCAAAAATAAGTAAGTCTATTTCTTTTATGTTTATACCCACTGGTTTAAAATAATCGTTTACACCGTCGTTATTAGGCGTAAATGTGTTGGGTATATAAATAGTGTACATAGGTTTAATTTTTATTATATGTGTTGCTGTATCAGTACAGCCATAATCAGTACTTACTAATTGATGAATGGTGTACATACCCGAATCGCCGTAGGTATAATAGTAAGGTGCTGTAACTCGCAGCGGCGTAGTGTTGCGCACCGATTTAGTATGCCCATCGCCATAGTTCCACTCTATTACATTAGCCAAGTGCGACCCGTCTGCAATATATATTTGCGAGTTAAGCATATCGGTAACTGTTGGGCTTACTGTAAAACCCGCCGTTGGCAATGGATATACCGTAACAGCATCTTGTTTCAACAACGTATCCTTACAGCCTACGTTAGTAATTACTATTAAATTAATACTGTGTTTTTGTACCGTATCCGACGGGTTTTCGTAACAATAATTGGCGTCTTTTGTAGTAGGAATATTATCCCCACTTGTGGCATTATTGTAGTCGCCGAGTGTCCATTGGTAGCCACTAATAGTTTCTACTACAGGCGATTGATTTTGCGTACTATTGTTGGTAAACGTTACACACAGGGGTTCGCAACCTTCGGGCGGAGCTATGGTAAACAATGCTTTGGGCTTAGCGTGTATTACCACAGGTAGTTTTAAACTATCTACACAGCCGTGGTTACTTGTGGCTACAAGCATAGTTTGATAGTTACCACTTGCACTATAATTATGCGTAGTGGCAGTAGTTAATTGCGGAATAATTTCTAACTTATTATCGCCCCATTTTTCTACCATATTGGCTATAACACTATTATCAGTACCTACACTTATAGTGGTAGCGTTTTTAAATTCTAATGGGTTAGGGTAGCACGGTGCATTGGTGGTGTATGTTACCAATGGCAATGTCCATACGGTTATAGGTTTGGTTATGGTATCTTTACAATTGTTGTTTGTTTTAACTATGTATGTAACCAATGGTTTAGTTTCGGTAGCCGCTATAGGATAGGTATACGCTCCGTTTGGAGTGGTAGCATCCATAGTAAATGTTACGTTGTCATAGTTATAATCCCATTGATAACCGTTTATGGCATCAGTAAATCCGCCTGTTGCGGGCACATTAAGTCTAGACGCATTGTTAAACACACTTGCTGTATGTAAGCATACGCTAGCCACAGTAAAATCGGCATCGGGCTTTGGATATACTTTTAGTTTTTTTGTAGTATCTTCTACACAACCATATACATCAGTCATTTTTAAGGTAATAGGATATTCGCCTGCGGTATAATATGTTTTTATAGGATTGGTAGCGCTTTCGGTAGGATTATTCACATCTAAAAACCATATACTATTCATAGCGCCTATTGTGCCATTACCATTAATAGAGGTGTTTATAAAATGAATACTCGTATCTATTTCGCAACCATTATTAAATGTAAAATTGGGTATTGGTAAGCAATGTACCACTACAGGGTGTGTTACAGAATCTACGCAACCTTTGTCGGTAGTAGCTATTAATTTAGCAGTAAATGCTTCGTTACAAGTTTTAAACAAATGTGTTGCAAAAGCTACATTATCCGTTCCTAATAGTGCAGATGCACCATTATAAAATAACCAACTATTAATAGCAATGGTAGGGCTTGCTGGTGTAGTGTTTATAAATAACGACGTCTCGTTTAAACATACATCTGCTACAGTAAAGTTAGGCTGTGGCAACGGATTGTTTTCTAACACATATACTGCATTATTACTCTTACAACCATACGTATCTTTTACTAATAAGGTAACATTAAGTGTTGCGTTAGTGTTTAATGGCACGGTATCATTATTTACATTAGGTACTCCCACACCGCCCCACATATAGGTATAAGGTGCAGTACCTATGGTAACAGTAGCAAACAACGTATCTTTATCGCCTTGGCAAATAGAGGGCGATGCGCTAATAACCGCTACTGGCGCAGGATTTACAAATATATTATTTACCGTAGTATTAGCCGTACCACCACATTGTGTAACACGGGTAATGGTAAAATTGCCTGGTGTAGTAAGTATGTAGTAAATGGTATCGTGCGTTACTTTAAGCGGGGGTATAGTTATGCCTGTACTTGCTGCAACTGTTAGTGTATGCGGCGCGCAAGCTATGCTATCGGTTACTACATAAAATGTATCTAACGGGCATATAGCAGTTTTGTTTACATAAATTTGGGGTGTACATTCAAAGCATAGTGTAGCCATAGTGCCACCAGCCACAGGGGGTAAAAAATTAGCCAACGGAATATCGCTCATGTGATATACACTGCCCGATGTAGTAGGTGTAATGGTACTTGCACTCACAAATGGAGTGTTGTAGGTAATGGTAGGTGTAGCGGTGTAATTACAACTCGAACTCAAATTACCCAACGAATCTGTTTTTACCAGCAGGGCGGTATAATCGGCAAAATTAGCGGTGGTAAGCCCCGAAAACACTACACCTCTATCGCGCTCTTCGTTTACTCCCCACGATTTTGAATAGTTATTCAAATTCATGGTACGCGACCATTTGTAATTAAAATTCTTATCTATTTTATTCATTAATGTATGGGCAGTACCTCCACTTTCGGTATTTCCCATTTGAATATAATCGCCCGATTTTAATTCGGTAACGGTACGCCCTCTATCATCTTGCCCTGCATTATCAAATGTTGCGGTGTGTATAACTGCACCCGTACTAGCGTCAGCTTTTATAAGTACAGTATTGTAGTTAGTACCTTGCTTGGTACTACCCGAAATTAAAAATGCACCATCGCTTGTTATTTTTCCCGACACGTCCCAATCTTGTCCGTCAAATTGTGCAACATCATATTCTTTGCTCCAAAGTACCGTTCCTGCTGCTGATAAGCGCATTGCATAAAAATTATTACTAGCACCATTACCATACGAACCCAACAATAAAATATCGCCGTTGGCAAATGCCTCTACATAGTTTGCCATAGAATACGTACCTGCCAACGAAGAAAATGCTTTTTCCCAAATTAATGCTCCGCTGGCTTTATCTACCTTGGTGATGAATGGCGATTTTGAACCCGCTATTTCATCAACATAACCACAGGCCACATACCCGTCAGATACCTCTGTAAGGTGCGCCCCTTGCGCTTCTGCACCAGCCGATGCTTTTGTGTTTATCCAATCTATATTCCCTATTATATCTACTTGCATTACAAACATTTCGCTTAGTAAGCCACCTCCACCTTGCAAGCGGCGCAGTGTTCCTGTTATTATGTATTTATTAATAGCGGTGGCTTCTATTACATATTTAGGTCCAAAACCCTCAATACGTGGCGTGCCCGTGTATTCGAGTAATTTAGTTTGTGCTAAGTTGGAACACGAATCTATTTTAGCTAAATAAAAATAACAGTACGACTGTATAGAACTTACGTATTGCTTATCCTGCCCTACCATTACGTAACCATTGTCGCGAGTGCGAGTAAGCGATTGCCCAAAATTTAGGGCGTGCATATCTATTGTTTTTAAATAGGTTACTTGCGCTATAAGTGGCGTATTTATTATTAACAACAGACTTAGTGCTAAGGCGGAGTAAATTTTTTTCATGCTAATTTTAATATTAGGAGGTGTTACAAAAGGGTGGTACTACCGCTCTTGTTATTTATCTGTTGCGGGCTTTTCGGTATGTTTATACACTTCTTTACCATCTATGTATATATGCTGAATAATTTGCACAGGATACTCCGCTTCTTTGTTAAATATTTTTATTATGCTATCGGCGTTGCAAATAGTAGCGTTGGCAGTGGTAAATGTAGCCGTGTTATAATCGGGGCTTACTTGCCAGTTAAGCATATCGGTTTTACGCTCGGCTACGGTGCGTTTTATTTTCATTATTAAATTAGGGCAACGGTACGCATTGTTGTTTATTTCCACCTTTATGCTATGTTCGGTGTTTACTGTTTGTGCAGTAGCAACGGTGCTTGTTGCTATTAATATAAATGCGAGAGCGGTTAGTACTTGTGTTTTCATAAATTTATATCTGTATTTAATTAATAATTACTACACTAATGTAGTATGTTTTTTTTACAAAACACAACTAATAATTACCACTTATTAATTTTAGCAAAATAAAATTGGTTTAGAATAACGATATGTTATATATTTGAACTCAAATAAAAAATAAAAAACATAATTACAATGAAAAAATATATCGTATTAAGTACCGTTGCAGTAGCTTTATTAGTAGGAATAACATCGTGCAAAAAATGTACAAAATGTAAAGTAGATTATTTTACTAAAGCCGCTGACGGCTCTACTAGCTACACTCACCCACAAGTATGTGGCGATAATAACGCTGTAAAGTTTGAAGAAGAGCGTATGCACAACGCATTTGATGTAACAGGTAACGTAACTTGCACACGAGGCAAAAAAGAATAAGTTGCACTATTTATAATTCATACAAAAGCACTCATTAATACTTAATGAGTGCTTTTTTTGTACCTCTACTCCTATTGTTTCTGTTTTTATTATGTGCCCAAAAATCATCAGAGATAAATATCTTTGGAACGTGCAAAGAATATAAACTAAATTAATACGCTTTACAAAAAAAATATAACATGCTACAACTACAAAAATTTACCTTTAACCCTATGCAAGAAAACACGTACATAGTGTATAACGATGCCAAACAAGCCATGATTATAGATCCTGGCTGTTATGATGCGTTGGAGCAAAACATACTCTCTGCTTTTATTACTAACAACGAATTAACGCCCGTGTTGCTTGTAAACACACATTGCCATATAGATCATATATTTGGTAATGCCTACATAAGCCAATTATATAACTTGCCACTGCAGGCACATATTGAGGAAGAAAAGGTAATGGCTTTTGACGACGCAAGCGCAGCACGCTGGCAATTAAATTATACAAAATCGCCACGCATTGCATCGTATTTAGTCGAAAACACAGTGTTGAAATTAGGCAACGACGAATTTGAAATTCGTTTTGTACCAGGGCATTCGCCAGGGAGTATAGCGTTGTATAACGCCGAAAATAATTTTTGTATAGTAGGCGATGCCTTATTTAATAACAGTATTGGGCGTACCGATTTGCCTGGCGGTAATCACGAACAACTATTACAAAGTATAAGAACACAACTATTTACATTGCCCGAAAACACGCAAATACACAGCGGACACGGTGGTGTAACTACCATTGGAAAAGAAAAAATGAGTAACCCGTTTTTACGTTAGTTTTTAAATAATTAAACGTTGTGGGTTATACGCGTAATTATTTATTAAGGCTTAAAAAAACGTCGTAAAAACTCATCTTTTTTGCGTGTAGAAACCTCTACTTCTACATCGTTGTTAAGTACTAATACATTGGTGTTTTTTACAAATGTTTTGGCGTGTTTTAAATTTACTATCCATGATTTATGACATCTAAAAAAATCTTCTTCGTTTAATATTTCTTCGTAGTCGCCAATGTTTTTTGATGATAAATGCTTGTCGCCGTCTATGGTATATATGCAGGTGTATTTAGCATCGGCCTCAAGACACACAATATTGTTGG
>JBEBIC010000212.1:0-4844 GCA_040080595.1 Bacteroidia bacterium
CCCCTCTTTCATTTTAAATTTACTAATGATTACTAAAGAAAAAATAGAAGAATTATCCAATCAGTTTTTACCAACTGTTGATTGCTTTTTGGTAACTGTTGATGTTAAGAAAAATAAAATAATTAACATTGATATTGACTGCGAAGCTGGCTTAACCATTGATAGCTGCATAGCCCTTAACAATGCTATAAAAGAACACTACGGCGAAGCTATTGACGAGTTTGAACTCAATGTAATGTCGCCTGGTGCGGATTCGCCCATAAAAGATGTGCGCCAACTAACCAAAGCTATTAGCAAAGAGTTGGAGGTGGTTACACTAGAAGGCGTTACTATTTTAGGACAACTAATAAGTGTGGATAAAACCGCTAACACGTTTGAAATTAGCAGTACCAATAAAGAAACTGTAGAGGGCAAAAAATCAAAACAATTGGTTACACGTAACCACACCTTTGCCCTTAACCAAGTAAAAACAGCAACCCGAACCATATCATTCAAATAATAATTTTAACACTATAAATATAAAAAGTAAATGGAACACGCAGGATTAATAGAATCGTTCTCGGAGTTTAAGGAGTTTAAAAACATAGACCGCACTACTATGACCAACATCTTGGAAGAGGTGTTTCGTAGTATGATTGTACGTAAATATGGTGCCGACGATAATTACAGCATAATTGTAAATACCGACAAAGGCGACTTAGAAATATGGCGCGAGCGTGAAGTGGTAGATGATGAGTTTGCTGAAGATAGTTTTGATTATGATGAAAACCGTCATATTAGCTTAACAGAAGTAAACAAAATAGAAAAAGGATTTGAAATAGGAGAACCGTTTTCTGACGAAATAAAACTGGAGTCATTTGGCCGTCGTGCAGTACTATCCATACGTCAAAACTTATCAGCCAAAATTGGCGAATTAGAAAAAGAAGGCATATTTGCTAAATACAAAGAGCGTATAGGCGAAGTAGTAACAGGCGAAGTACACCAAGTATGGAAGCGTGAAATACTAATACTAGACGACGATGGAAACGAACTTATATTACCTAAAAACGAACAAATAGGCGCAGATTTCTTTAAAAAAGGAGATATGTTACGTGCAGTAATAGCACGTGTAGAACTTAAAAATACTACACCACTTATTATATTATCGCGTACATCGCCATTGTTTTTGGAGAAATTATTTGAACAAGAAGTACCCGAAATATTTGACGGTATTATTACCATTAAAAAAATAGTACGCGAACCAGGCGAACGTGCTAAAATAGCAGTAGAATCGTATGACGACCGCATAGACCCAGTAGGTGCTTGTGTAGGTGTAAAAGGTTCTCGCATACATGGTATAGTACGTGAATTACGCAACGAAAACATTGACGTAATTAACTACACATCAAACTTACAATTATTTATATCTCGTGCATTGAGCCCTGCCAAAGTGCTTGATGTAAAAATAGACGAAGTACGCAAACGTGCTGAGGTGTACCTAAAACCCGACCAAGTATCATTGGCTATTGGTAAAGGTGGACACAACATTAAGTTGGCGGGTCGCTTAACAGGTTACGAACTTGACGTGTACCGTGATACCGATACTGAAGTAGAAGACGTAAACTTGGAAGATTTCTCTGACGAAATTGAAGCATGGATTATTGACGAATTGAAACGAGTAGGTTGTGATACTGCACAAAGCGTATTACAATTATCAGTTGAAGATTTGGAAAAACGTACCGACCTTGAGGTGGAAACCATTAAAGATGTAATGAACATACTTAAAGCCGAGTTTGAATAAGCTGTAGTAATTAGTTGCTTAACTAATTAAAAAAATGAGCACAGGAGCGCTAATTAATCTAACACATTAGTTGGTTAATTAGTAGAATACAAACAACAACACTCATTTATACGATAGCATGCCAGAACAAGACGCATTTCGAATATCGCAGGTAGTGAAAGAATTAGGTGTGGGACTCGACCACATTAAAGATGTTCTTTCCAAACAAGGTCATAACGACATTAACGCCAATTCTAAAATTGGGGTTGATGCCTATCACTCATTATTAAAGGAATTTGCCAACGACAAATTTGTTGTGGAGCAAAAACGCATATTGCAAAATAATAAAGCTAAGGAACAAGAGAAAGCGGCCGATTTATTTACAGAGCCAAAAGCGGTAGATAAACCAGTAAAAGAAGTTGAGCCCGAAAAAGAAGTTTTTATTAAAGATGGAAACATAAGCAAGCCCGTAAGTAAGAATACAGGTGCGCCCGAAATGATTCCTAACGAAAATCCTACGGTAAAAACCGAAGGTATGCAAGGTCCTACGGTGTTGGGTAAAATAGATTTATCAGCGATAAACCTAAAAACTAAACCCGACAAAAAAACCAAAGCGCAAAAGGAAGAAGCTAAATCGGACAAAAAACCTGTAGCTAAAACTGCGCCTAAAAAGGAAACTCCTGCTAAGAAAACTGTACCTAAAAAAACTGTAAATAAAGATAGCGGAGCAAAACCTAAAATTGTACCTCAGCAACAAGCAAAACCTACCGAAACTACACCAGTAGCACCAACGGAAGTGGCAGAGGAAAAGAAAGCGCCTGCAGAGCCTAAGAAAGAAGATTTTATGGCCACTACTTACACTAAGTTAGATGGGCCTAAAATATTAGGTAAAATAGAATTGCCAACCAAGCACGAGCCTAAAAAACCCGAAAACAATAACGCTAATTCTAACTCGTTTGCTGATAAAAAGAAACGTAAACGTATTAAAAAACCAGCAAATGGTGCTCCTGGCACAGGAACACCTGTAGTTAGTGGTGTTGGGCGACCATTGCCACAAAATGTAGGCCCTAACAAAGACCGACCACGTAAGCAATACCCTGATAATAATAGAGGTAAACCTAGCACAACTCCTGCTACTCCTAAAGCAGAAGTTACTGACGAAGAAATTCAACGTCAAATAAAAGAAACCTTAGCACGCTTGAGTGGTGCAGGTAAATCTGCTGCAAGTAAGTATCGTAAGGAAAAACGTGCAGGTGTACGTGAACGTATGGCTGATGAAGCCGAGGAAGCTGAATTACAAAGTAAAGTACTTAAAGTTACTGAATTTGTACCTGCTAACGAGCTTGCTAAAATGATGGACGTACCTGTAAATAAAATTATTGGTGCATGTATGAGTATTGGTTTATTTATATCAATTAATCAACGTTTAGATGCAGAAACTATACAAATGGTGGCAGGCGAATTTAACTTTACTGTTGAGTTTGTAAGTGCTGAAGAAGCGGTTGATGTAAATGCCGTAGAAGATGCTCCTGAAGACTTATTGTTCCGTGCGCCTATTGTAACGGTAATGGGTCACGTGGATCATGGTAAAACATCGTTGCTGGATTACATACGTTCGGCCAACGTTATTGCAGGTGAAGCTGGTGGAATTACACAGCACATTGGAGCATATAACGTAAGTTTAAAAAATGGTAAAAACATTACATTCTTAGATACACCTGGTCACGAAGCCTTTACGGCAATGCGTGCACGTGGTGCTAAAGTTACAGATATTGTAATTATAGTTATTGCTGCTGATGATAGAATAATGCCTCAAACTAAAGAAGCTATTAATCACGCACAAGCAGCAGGCGTACCTATAATATTTGCTTTTAATAAAATGGATAAAGCAGGTGCTAATGCCGAAAAATTAAAAGAGGAATTATCTGCTATGAATATATTGGTTGAAGACTGGGGAGGTAAATACCAAAGCCAGGAAATATCAGCCAAAAAAGGTATTAACATTGATGAGTTATTAGAAAAAGTTTTATTAGAGGCAGAAATGCTTGACCTTAAAGCTAATCCTAATAAAAACGCAATAGGTACAGTAATAGAATCTACCTTGGATAAAGGTAAAGGCTATGTGGCACGTATGCTAGTACAAGCAGGAACTATGAAAGTAGGCGATGTAGTATTAGCAGGTTCGTATAGTGGGCGTGTAAAAGCACTTACCGATGAACGTGGACATACAATAAAACAAGCAGGGCCATCTATTCCTGTAGAGGTATTAGGACTATCAGGTTCGCCACAGGCTGGAGATACGTTTAAAGTAATGAACGACGAACGTGAAGCACGTGAAATAGCAGTAAGACGCTTGCAATTGTTACGTGAGCAAGGTTATCGTTCGCAAAAACACATTACGTTGGACGAAATTGGTCGCCGTTTGGCAATTGGAGATTTCAAGCAATTGAACTTAATAATAAAAGGCGACGTGGACGGTTCGGTAGAAGCATTAACAGATTCGTTATTGAAATTATCAACCGAGCGTGTAGCTATAAACGTAGTTACCAAAGCAGTAGGACCAGTAAGCGAAAGCGATGTATTGTTGGCTTCGGCATCAGACGCTATTATCGTAGCGTTTAACGTTCGACCATCAGTTAATGCACGTAAATTGGCTGAATTGGAGCAAATTCAAATTAAAACGTACTCAATTATATACGCAGCTATTGATGAAATAAAAGCGGCAATGGAGGGTATGTTAGCTCCACAGTTTGAAGAAAAAATTACTGCTAATATTCAAATACGTGAAGTATTTAATATAACCAAAGTGGGTAACATTGCTGGTTGTATAGTACTTGACGGTAAGGTTGATCGTAAGCACAAAATACGTGTAATACGCGATGGAATAGTAGTTTATACTGGCGAATTAGGTTCGTTAAAACGATTGAAAGACGACGTAAAAGAAGTAACCAAAGGTTACGAATGTGGTTTGAATATTGATAAATTTAACGACATAAAAGTAGATGACATTATTGAGGCTTACGAAATTTTGGAAGTAAAAGCAAAATTATAAGCTGAAATAAATAGTATAAAATATTAAACATAA
>JBEBIC010000213.1:0-4822 GCA_040080595.1 Bacteroidia bacterium
AAATGTTTGGTATTAAACGTAATTCGTAATTTTTAATTCGTAATTACTCACCTATTGTTTAGTTCTACGAATTAAAAATGCTGCTAATACTTCGTTAAACGATTGTGCGTTATCTGCTGCTATATAATCTACCTTATACCCCAAACATTTTTCTTTAATAGCAAGGGCTTGCGCCTGCATACGTGTTATGTATTGTTGCTTAAATTGATGCGGTGTGCATTTTACTTCCACGCCTGTTTCCATATCAATAAAATGGTGTGGTGTGGCATCAAATTCAAAGCGCAATTCGGTAGCATGGTCCAGCACGTGTATAAGTAGTATTTCGTGTTTTTGATGGCGCATGTGTTGCAAGGCGTTAAGTATATTTTGCAACTCATCATCGGCATACAACATATCGCTAACTATTACTATAAGCGAACGCTTGTGTTGCGTGGCAGCTATGGCATGTAGGCTTTTGGCAAGGTTGGTAGTTTTGTTAAGCGTATCGGTACGCATACATTTATCCAAAATATCAAATACCATTTGTTGATGCGCCACCGTACTTTTTATGGGCGTGCGTTGCTCTATATCGTTGGAGAACAGTGTTATTCCAAAGGCGTCAGCTTGTTTTTGCAACAAATAAATAATAGCCGCCGCAGTGTAACTCGCAAAGCCTATTTTGTTTAAATCGGTAAGCGATGTATTACTTTTGTTTTTGGGATAATACATCGACGAAGAATTATCAATAACAATGTTGCAACGCAAATTAGTTTCTTCTTCGTAGCGTTTTAAAAACAATTTTTCGGAGCGTGCAAATAGTTTCCAATCTATATGTCGTGTGCTGTCGCCTTTGTTATATAATTTGTGTTCGGCAAATTCTACACTAAAGCCATGAAACGGCGATTGGTGCATACCTGTTATAAAGCCTTCTACCACTTGCTTTGCAAGCAATTCAAAGTGCGAAAACTGTTGTATATGAAGTTGTTCTATTGGCATTTGTTTTTTATTTAAAGTAATATGTTAAAAGTAGCACATTACATTGTGTTTAAAAATAGTGTAATTCAACGAATGAGATGCTTATTTATTGGTAAAATCTACTATTTTCGTTAAAAATATAAATTTTAAAATAAATATACTTAAATGAATATAGCAGTAGTAGGTACAGGATATGTAGGATTAGTAACAGGTACGTGCCTTGCCGAAACAGGTAACACCGTAATATGTGTAGATATAAACGCCGAAAAAGTAGCCAAAATGCGTGAGGGTGTTATACCTATTTACGAACCGCATTTAGACGTATTGTTTGACCGCAACATAAAAGCGGGAAGGCTTACGTTTACTACTAATTTGGCTGAAGCAATAGCTGGTGCAAGCATTGTGTTTTTAGCATTACCCACGCCTCCAGGCGAAGACGGTAGCGCCGACCTTTCGTACATACTTAATGCAAGCAATGATATAGGCAAGCTACTTACCAAATACACGGTAATAGTAGATAAAAGTACTGTTCCCGTAGGTACTGCCGAGAAAGTACACGCTGCTATAAAAGCAAATTATGCGGGAGAATTTGATGTGGTAAGTAATCCAGAGTTTTTGCGTGAGGGCTATGCGGTTGATGATTTTATGAAACCCGACCGTGTAGTTATAGGAACAACAAGCGATAAAGCACGCAAGGTAATGAACGACTTATACAAACCTTATGTGCGCCAAGGAAATCCAATATTATTTATGGACGAAAAAAGTGCAGAACTTACCAAATACGCTGCAAATGCCTTTTTAGCTACAAAAATTACGTTTATGAACGAAATTGCAAACCTATGCGAACTATTGGGTGCTGATGTAGATATGGTGCGTATAGGCATAGGTAGCGACGACCGTATAGGCAAGCGTTTCTTATTTCCAGGTATTGGTTATGGAGGAAGTTGTTTTCCTAAAGACGTGCAAGCCATACATAAATCGGCAGCCGATGTAGGTTACGATTTTAAATTGCTTGATGCTGTAATGGACGTAAACGAAACACAAAAAACAATTATAATTCCACGTATTAAAAAATATTTTAACAACGACTTGCAAGGCAAAACATTTGCACTATGGGGCTTAGCATTTAAGCCCGATACCGATGATATTCGCGAAGCTCCAGCATTATACATAGTAGAAGAGTTAATAGCTGCAGGAGCTAAAGTAGTAGCTTACGACCCCGAAGCTATGGATAACGTAAAACGATTGTTAGGCACTAAAATTAATTATGCAACCGATGCATATGATGCCTGCACCAATGCCGATGCACTAATAATAGCAACCGAATGGAGCTTGTTTCGCACCCCCGATTTTGATAAAGTAGGAGCTGCATTAAAAAACAAAACCATATTTGACGGACGAAATTTATATGAACTATCATTTATGCAAGAACACGGCTTTTATTACGAAAGTATAGGCAGAAGCACGGTGAAGTAATACAATCACACTAAAATAATATCCGTGCATTCGTGGCATTAACTTTTTTACAACAACTTTAATATGGAATTTATACCACCAATAGCAAGTAGAGATACAGTTGAACTTATTGTGATGAGTACATCAACAGTAAAGGAATATCAGCAAGAGGCAATTAATCAAGCGATAGCAGAATTAAAAAAAAGAAATATTTCACAAGAAGAAATTGAAAGTACTTCAACACAACTTAAAAAAGAATATGAAGAGTATTTGGAGCAAGAAAAAATAAAAAAAGCGGCTGAAGATTATGACACCGTAGATAAAGTTTTAATGGTTTTATTTTGGTATAAATCTATTTTATCTGATTGGTCATTAAAAGAAGAGGGCTATTTTATAAAAGCGGAAAGTAGAATGAAATGTATTTCAATTGGAGTAGCGCTCTATTCTTTATTTATAATTTATGGATATTTGAGTATTAAATAATCAACTATCTTATCACACTAAAACAATATTCGTGCATTCGTGGCACTAATAAACGATAAAACCTACAAACTCAATACACTATGACTATACCCAATTTTACTAACACGCCTACCATAGACCAAGTAGGTATTGAAGAGCGTGTAGCACGCCTCAACACACGCAGTATAAAAAAAGCATCTAAAGTACAAGGCTTAAAACTAGCCCTGAATATGATAGACCTTACCACGCTTGAGGGTAAAGACACTGAGGGAAAAGTACGCCAAATGTGCTACAAAGCCATGCACCCGCACATAGCCATGCCCGACTTGCCTACAACGGCTGCTGTATGCGTGTTTCCTACGTTTGTAAAAATAGCTAAAGATGCTTTGCGTGGGAGCAATGTAAAAGTAGCAGCAGTATCCACAGCTTTTCCTGCGGGACAAAGCACACGCGAAGTAAAAATTGCCGATACCAAATTTGCACTAGATAGTGGTGCCGACGAAATAGACATGGTAATAAGCCGTGGTGAATTTTTAAAAGGCAATTACAACTTTGTGTTTGACGAAATAGCGATGATAAAAGATCTATGTGGCGACATTCGTTTAAAAGTAATATTTGAAACAGGCGAAATAGGCAACCTCGACAGCGTGCGTCGTGCAAGCGATATAGCCATGTACGCAGGTGCCGATTTTATAAAAACATCCACAGGTAAAATACAACCTGCCGCTACACCATTCGTTACCTTAGTAATGTTGGAAGCCATACGTGACTACTACTACGCCACAGGGCGCATGGTAGGTATGAAACCCGCAGGAGGTATAAGCACCGCCAAAGCCGCATTGCAAAACTTAGTTATGGTTAAAGAAACCTTAGGTAGCGCATGGCTTACTAACGAATGGTTCCGCTTTGGCGCAAGCAGTTTGGCTAATGATGTGGTACTACAACTTATCACACAAAGCACAGGCGTGTACCACAGCATGGATTACGTTAGTAAAGATTAAACATACCATTTTAGAGGCAATATACCCAACTTTACATGCAAACAGAAGACTTATTTCCAGAAGTAAATATTTATACAGATGGTGGAGCAGAACCAAATCCAGGTAAAGGTGGCTTTGGTATAATAATGACTTATAAGGGACATAAAAAAGAATTTAGCCAAGGTTACTTATTGACAACAAATAACCGAATGGAATTGATGGGAGTAATTTTCGGTTTAGAACAGTTGAAAAAAACTTCAGTTGTTAATATTTATTCTGATTCTAAATACGTTGTAGATGGAATTTCCAAAGGTTGGGCTGAAAGATGGAAATCAAAGAATTGGTTTAGGACAGGAACTGCAAAAGCAATCAACTATGACTTGTGGGCAAGATTATTAGAACTAATTTCAAAACATCAAAGTGTAACATTCAATTGGATTAAAGGACATGATGGACATAATGAGAACGAAAGGTGTGACCAATTAGCTAGTATTGCTCTAAATGGTAACGAACTACTAGAGGACTTTGGTTATGAGAAAACTGATGAAACGACAAGTAGTTTGGGAGATTCACAACAAGAAAATCATCCGCAGAATACTAGCAAAATTTTAAATGAAGGTGATATTTGTAGAAAATGTAGTACACCTGTAATAAAAAAGCATCCAAAGAAAAAAAGTTTAAATCCAAATCAAGAGTATTTTTTTGAATACTATCTTTTTTGTCCTAATTGTAAGACAATGTATATGGTTGAAGCTGCAAAGAGGTTTGGCGATAAAAGAGATAATCAACTCTTTTCCTAAAAAAAAACTGCTATTAACAAGGGGTTGGCATTAGTTGAGCTTTTGTACTAAATTTACATTTAGTTTTATGCAATTTTGGTAATATATAAATCTCTTGTTGAAATAAATACCCACTAAATTTTAAATCTAATCACTCATATCTCACATCTAAATACTAAAAACAAAAATGGC
>JBEBIC010000214.1:0-4819 GCA_040080595.1 Bacteroidia bacterium
TTGTGAGTCCAAGAATAATTATTATTGTCGTTTTGATGTTCATTATAATATTTATAAATGTCAATTCTATGGGTGTCTGCACGCCACTTACCTATAACGGTTTGCGGCTTGGCGAAGGTGGCGATTTTTACCACAAATGTTGATGCGGAGAACCAATGTTTGATTAACCACAAATGTGTCTGCGGAGAACGAAACCGCCACTTTTGCCAAACCGCTGTTAGCGGCTGGCAATTTTCGTTACTGTTTCTTTTCTATGCTCACTTTCTTAAAATCTTTTCCATTTTTCGCCCTTTCGCTAATTCGTCCACCAATTTGTCAAGATACCTTACTTGTTTTGTTAGAGGATTTTCGATTTCTTCTATTCGATAACCACAGATTACCCCTTTAATCAGGTCAGCATTTGAGTTCAATTTTGCCTTCTTAAAAAATGTTTCAAAAGTAGTTTTCTCGTCAATAATTTGTTGAATTTTTATGTCGTCAAAACCTGTTAGCCATTCAATGACTTGATGCAATTCTTCTTTTGTCCTTTCCTTTTTCTCAACTTTGGTAACATAGTGTGGATAAACAGATGCAAAGGTCATTTTTGCTATTCGTTCGTTATGTTTTTGAGTTTCTTGCATTATATTAAGAATTAAACATTAAAGTAATATTGAAAATTATTCCTCAGAGAGTCTTTTTATTTCACCAAGCATAGTTTGTATATGTCCTTGAAATATTTGTGTTTCAATTTCAGTTGCAATTTTTATTCGGGAATAGGTCAACTCTGTTGAATTGTCGTCTGATTTTTTTAAAGTGTAGGTTATTTCAGAATAATTTTCAGGCAAATCCGCATCTCCACCCATTCCACTCCAATAGGTAAATTTCAAAAGGTGGTTTACATTGATTTCTAGTATCTTTCCTTTGTTTTGAAATTTTGTCCCGTGCATTTCACCCGACCAAGTAATAGGTGAACCTATTAACCAATCTGATTCTGTATGTGAACCAGTGTATGATAAAATTTTTTTAGGATTTGTTAATGCGTCCCAAATTTTTGTAGCACTTGCTTTAATTATAATATTTCCTTTTACTACGTTCATTTTAATTCCATTTAGTTGTTATTTATTGAAATAGTTTTCCTTTTTAAGATTAAAGAACTTATAAGGGTTACGATAAGTCCAACTGGTAATACTTCTGAATAAGTTATCAGAATTACAAAGAGAGGATTTTTGTACATTTCCTTAAAGTTTGCCATTTCTGTAGTTTTGGCTTGTACATCAGTAGGCGAACAAGATTTTAAAACATAATCAGTATAAACATCAATAAAGTCAGGAACAAACAAATAATAGTAAAACAACCAAGCAACAACATACATTGTGGAAGCTACTAATGCAATTAAAAATCCTGTTTTAAATGCTTTACCAAATGATATGTAACCGTCAAGTCGCTTGTTTCGGTAATTTCTGACACCGAAGAAAATAAGAGAAAACATAACAACCATTGCAGCATAGCCGACAATGTCGTTACCTTTAAAGTTGGTGTTGGAGTACATCATATTGACCATTACAATCATATTTGCACAAAGGATTGTCCCGATAATCAATCCAAAAATCAAAACATTTTTTTTCATCTTTTTAATATTTAAAATCAGCTGCAAAATTAAAATCGTAAAGAGTAAAATCGTTCATACTTTAGTACCGAAATTTCTATTTTCTTATTTTCATACCAAAGTACCAATTTTGTTATTCTATGATTTTCAGCCTTTTAGATTTTTCTAATGCTTTTATTCTACTACTGACATCCAATTTTACCAAAAGGTTTGATACGTGTGTTTTAACTGTGCTAACCGAAAGAAACAGGTCGTTTGCAATGTCAGCATTGCTATGTCCTTTTGCCAAGAGTTGTAATACTTCATATTCCCGACTAGTTAAATTGAGTTTTTTCAATTCGGTTTCGTTGATTGTAAATGTTTCAGGTTGAGTTACAAATACTTCTTTTTCTACAATTACGGTTAGCACTTTGGGCTTTATAAGTTGTGTCGCTACCCAAACTCCCAAGGCAGTAAAAAAAACTGCAACAAGTCCTACGTAGATGTCTATGGCGTTGTCAACAATTAGGAACTTCCATTGTAGCCATTTCAGAGCGAAAACCAAAATTGCTAAAATCAGTCCGTATAAAATGATATGTCTAAAGTCCTTTAATATTGTCATTGTTTGTATTGGCTGTGTCGTTGGTTTTGCTTGCCGCTAACTTGTTAATTGGCGAATATAATCACAATTTTCTACACATCAAATTAAATAGTAAATAATGTTATTTCACTATCAATACAACGCTTTTTACATGTGCGCATTTTGCATGGTATAAAATTAAAATTGTACATTTGTATATTCATTATGCGCATATACGCATTTCTCCTGTTTTTTTAATCAATAAAATGAATCCAACACCCCACAATCTCTTGGCGCATATTAGCATTACCCTTGGAGCGCATCGCAACACACAAGTTATTTGGTGCAAATTTCCCTATAACACACTGTTATTAGCAGAGTTCAAAAAAGAGTTTCCTTCGGCCGCATATTCCGCCACTCATAAAGCCTGGTATGTACCCGATACCACACTTTATCGTAAACGTTTAAACATCGCTCCACAAACAATTACCACCAAAGTACTTAATGGCATACACGCCGTTAATCAACCTTACCCCCAATTATTACATAATAAGCTAACCCAAATTGCTTATAGCCCATCAACCATTAAAACCTATACAGGTGAGCTTACACAGTTTTTAAGCGTACTAAAAGCGCACAACGCCAAAGACCTTACAACCGAGCAACTTAACGCCTATTTTTTATATTGTATAAAAACACTAAAGCATTCCGAAAACAAAATACACAGCCACATAAATGCGCTCCGCTTTTTTTATGATAATGTGCTAAAACTCACACATCATTTTATGGAAGTGCCACGCCCCAAAAAAGCCAACATATTGCCCAAAGTACTAAGCAAGCACGACGTTAAAAAAGTATTTGCCGCAGTACAAAACCCTAAACATTTACTTATGTTACAACTGTGCTATGGCATGGGTTTACGTGTAAGCGAGGTGGTAAATCTCAAAATAACTAATATTGATAGTACTCGTATGCAAGTACACATACAAGCTTCCAAAGGCAAAAAAGACCGCTATGTAAACCTACCTCAAAACGCATTAGAGTTATTGCGCAACTACTACAAGCTGTATAAACCCAAAAACTATTTGTTTGAAGGGCAATTTGCCGAACAGTATAGCAGGCGAAGTGTGCAGGCGGTGTTTAAACGAGCAATGACTACCGCAGGCATCAACAAAACAGTAGGAATACACGGTTTACGCCACAGTTACGCAACCCATTTATTAGAAGTGGGCACCGACATTTCCCTCATACAAAAGCTATTAGGCCACAACGACCTCAAAACTACACTTATCTACACCAAAGTATCTACCAAGTTATTAAGCAACGTGGTAAGCCCATTAGATAGTTTATAACAAGTGTTGTCGTTTGCTATTAGCTACCTCATCTATTATTTTAATGTACGTGGCTTTATTTGCCAATATAGAATACTGGTTTTGTACACGTGTACGTGCTGCTGCACCTATGTTTTGGCGCAAGGTGGGGTTTTCTATTAATAGTTTAAGTGCAGTGTACCATTCGGTTTCCGTGCTGGCTAAGTATCCACTTTTTTCGTGTTCTATTACACGGTAGTTAGCACCTATGGCTGTGGCTACTGTGGGTATACCTAGTGCCATGTATTGCAGGGCTTTTAAGCCACTTTTGCCATACACCCATTCTTCGTTGGGTAGTGGGTATAAGCCTATGTCTATGTGTTGTAAGTCGGCTACTTCGGTAGCTTCGTTCCATGCTATGGCATTGGCGTGCAGTTCGTTAAATTTAAAATTAGCATCGCCTATTACTCGTATTTCAAAATCGTATTCGTGCCTTAGTTTTTGCAACACGGGTTCTAACAACAACAAGTATTTAGATGTACTGTGGCTTCCGCTCCAGCCCAATACCAACTTGTTAGCGTTGCTATAGGCATTGGTTATTTGGTAAGTTTCGGTATTTATAGTAGAGGATATATCAGTACTGTTGTGGTTGTACTGTTTTACAAACTCGTGCAATTTAGGCGTGCACACCACTACGTGCTTGGCTTGTTGCATTAGGTATATCATTTTATCAGTACCCTTAAAACGTTCTATAAACCTATTAGCGGTGCTGGAGTGTCCCAAAAAAACCATATCGTCAATATCGTATATAATGTTTTTGTTAAGCTTGCAGATTAGCCATTCTATAATAGGAAAACCAAAGGGTGTAGCCCATAGGAACACATATACCGCATCGTATTTGTGTAGGGTAAATAATATTTTTATACGGCGTGCGTAACCAAATAGTGTCCACGCTATTTTGGTAAACAAGTAGCCTTTTTTATATACAATGTTCCAAAATGCCATAGTCATAAACGGCGATACGGTTATGGTATAGCCCGTTGCTTCTATGTGTTTAAAATATTGTTCGTACTTTAAACGTTGCCCAGGTGCTGTGTTTACAGGGTGCGGGCACAAAATTAACAATTGCTTAGTTGCTTGCATATACCGTACGTATTACAATTTTTGCCCTACTGCGTGCCAGTAAGGTTGCTGGTTAGAAAACGTAATATTACCCAAGCCCGCACTGCGTAGCATGGTTGCTATTTCAGTTTTAGAAAAGCGTTGTTCCAAGGGTGTTCCAAACCTATCTAAGGCATCGTTTCTTATGATGTAAAAATTTTTATCGGTGTAATAATACAGTGGTAATTTTTTAGCAAGGCTTCG
>JBEBIC010000215.1:0-4752 GCA_040080595.1 Bacteroidia bacterium
TTTTCTAACATAATAGTTTGTTTTTTTACAAATATAACGATTAAAGTACTGTACTAAATATCAATTACGAATTAAAAATTACGAATTACGTTTAAAACCAACCGTTTAGGAGTAAAAAACATTGTTGTAATTATAAAAAAATAATCTGTTCCTCAGTATTACAAAGCAGTAATGTATTAATTAAACACCTGCATAGTAACACCATCAAAACTAGCGTATACCATACTTGGGTGCGAGTCTTGATTATATATATTTCCTTGTGCGTCTATGCCTATTGCACCTGCAAATCCATCGTAAGGTAATAGCTCTGCAAATGTTTTTTGGAAGGCGTCTTTAATAGTAAAACCATCGGTTACACGTGTTACTATTTTGGTGGCTACAGCACCACTTACTATATCTTCGCCTACTCCTGTGCACGATACACCACATTGTGCATTAGCATAATTACCTGCTACAGTTGCAGAGTCAGATATGCGTCCTACCATCTCAAAACCCTTACCGCCAGTTGATGTTGCGGCGGCTATTTTACCACTAGCATCTAAGGCTACACAACCTACGGTACCTAAGCCTTTTGATTTTAGTTTTTGTAAATATTCTTCTCTACGTTGTGGCAACTCTACATTATATGCAGGAAAATTATTTGTAGTAGCAAACTCATTTGCGCCCTCACCGCCTAATACTCTATCATCATAAGGCATTAGTTTTTCGGCTACACGTATAGGGTTTTGTATGTTTTGTATGTTTATAACACCACTAAATTTTTGAGTTTCTCCATCCATTATTGATGCGCTCATACGTATTTTTCCATCGCTTTGTATTTGCGAACCTAAGCCAGCATTAAACAACGTATCGTTTTCCAACAACTCTACGGCATATACTACTGTTTCGGTTGCAGTGTGTGTTTGTAAATAGTTGTAAGCATTGGTAGCTATGTGTTGTAGGGCATCTTGTTTTAATTTTTTAACCTCGGCACTTGTTGATGATTCGCTAAAAAAACCTCCGTGTATTATTATTTTTGTTTGCATAAATAGTATTGTGTTAATGTGTTTTGATAATAAACGTAATTTTTAATTCGTAATTAATTATCTATTTATTTGATGACGCTCCATACTCCATCAAAAACGCTTTTATAAACGGATCTATTTCGCCGTCTAATACTGCTTGTGCGTTAGTGCTTTCTATACCTGTGCGTACATCTTTTACTAGCTTGTAGGGGTGCAATACGTAGTTACGTATTTGACTCCCCCACTCTATTTTCTTTTTGCCCGCTTCTATTTCGTTAGTAAGTTCAAGACGTTGGCGCATTATAGCTTCGTACAATTGCGATTTTAATAAGTGCAATGCATTTTCTTTATTTTGCAACTGCGATCTGCTCTCTTGGTTTTTTATAACAATACCCGATGGCTTATGATACAGTCGCACTGCGGTTTCTACCTTGTTTACGTTTTGTCCGCCTGCACCTCCTGCTCTAAATGTTTCCCAAGTAATATCGCCTGGGTTTACTTCTATCTCTATGGTATCATCAATTAATGGATAGGCATATACGCTTGCAAACGAGGTATGTCGCTTGGCATTGCTATCAAACGGAGATATGCGCACTAAGCGATGTACGCCGTTTTCACCCTTTAAATATCCGTAAGCAAAGTTGCCCTCAAACTGCAATGTAACCGACTTAATGCCCGCTACTTCGCCGTCTTGTCTGTCTTGCTCTGTTACTTTTATACCATTTTTTTCTCCCCACATTATGTACATACGGCATATCATGGCGCACCAGTCGCAGCTTTCGGTTCCGCCTGCTCCTGCGTTTATTTCTACCACACAGTCTAGCGCATCTTCTTTGCCGCTTAGCATATTTTTAAATTCCAGTTCCTCTACCAATTTTTCGGTAATGGTGTATTGTTCTTGCAATTCGTTTTCGGTAACTTCCCCCTCTTTGTAAAATTCGTAAGTCGTCGCTAAGTCGTCGCACGAAGCGTGTACTTTGGCAAAACCTTCTGTCCAAACTTTTAGGAGTTGTATTTCTTTGAGTTGCGCTTCGGCTTTTTTAGCATTGTCCCAAAATGTAGGATTGAGCGTACGCTCTTGCATTTCGGCTAGTTCGCGTTCTTTTTTATCCAGTCAAAGATATTCGCGCAAGGTTTCTTTGCGTGCTATTAAGTCTTTTGTTTGTTCTAACGTAATCATTGTAATGTGTGTATTTATTGTGGTACAAATGTATTACAAATAACATCAATAAAAAAGGTCTCCATCACTAAGTAATGGAGACCTTTTGTTATTATTTAGTACTATTATTTCTTTTTCTTTACCTCTACTTTTTTATCAAAACTATTGGTGCTGTTGTTTATTACATCAACCTTATCAGCGCCTGCGCCCATTGATATAATCTTAAATTCTGTTCTTCTATTCTTTTGGTGCTCCTCTTCGGTACACGTTGATTTTACTGTGCCCTCGCAAGCACAACCGTTTAGTAATACTGCCTCGCCATAACCTTTACCGTATATACGCGCTGGATTAGTTATTTTACTTTTTATATACGCTGCACTTGCCTTGGCACGTTTGTCTGATAGCGTTTCGTTGTACTTATAGCTTGCTCTACAATCCGTATGCGCTCCTAACTCTACTTCCATGCCCGCATACTTGTTCATTACTGTTACCACTTTGTCCAACTCTAAAGCGGCATCGGGACGTATGTTAAATTTATTTAAGTCAAAACGTATGTCGTTTATAACTACTAAATCACGTAAATCCTTCACTTCTCTATCCATACTCAAACTACCGTTCATTAACTCGTGTACGTTTACTACGCCTGGTTTTACTATGGTGTGGTTAAATGTTACTGCTTTAGGAAAATAACCATCTTTGGCTAATTCTATTTTGTACGCCAGTTGGTCGCTTAGTTTCTTGCCTACCAACGCTTTTAACTCATCGCCTGTGGTTGGGGTTACGTCTTGTATAAATACTTCGCCTGTTTTAAGATCTGTTACTTTTACTTTTACGCCTTCCATAGGTGCGCCTGTTTTGCCATCGGTTACTAATAAACGTAAGGCATTGCCTGGGTCTTTTTCTAATATTACGTCGGCTTCTACTACGTCTTTATCTTTGGTATCTGCCGTGTTTTTTCCGTCAAAATACTTGTCTTTTAATCCGTCTAATTTATATACATCATCATTTTCTACGTTAAACAAATACGCTCCATCGGCTGTAGTAGTTACGGTTTCCATTACTTTGCCTTTGCTGTCGTATAAGTTTACTTTGGTGTCGGCTAATATAACGCCTGTTTTGTCCTTAGCTACACCCTTAATTTGTTTCCCAAACTTAAATGGTTTAAATAACGAGAAACTATAAATGTCATCATCGCCTTTTCCGTCCAATCTGTTTGATGAAAAGTAACCGCCTTTTTGGTCATCATCTAACACAAATGCAAAGTCATCTTTTGTACCATTTATTGGTGTGCCTACGTTTTGTATCTTGCCTACTTTACCGTCTTTTAGTTGTGCTACAAACACATCTAAACCTCCTAAACCTACGTGGCCGTTACTTGCAAAAAACAACAGTCCGTCTTTGTGCACAGCAGGAAACATTTCATTACCCTCTGTGTTTATTTTTGTCCCTAAGTTCTCTGGTGTAGTCCATACCCCATCAGTACCTCGTGTGCTTTTGTATATGTCGCTTCCGCCTTTACCTCCTGGCATATCGCTTGCAAAATACATGGTTTTACCGTCGGCTGTTAAACTTGGGTGTCCTGTTGAATATTCTTTGTTGTTAAATGTAAAGGCTTCAGGCTTTGTCCATTTATCTTCTTTTAATTCTGATGAAAACAATTGTAATTTCTTTATACCATCAGTGCTTTTATTCTCATAATTATCACGGGTAAATACCATAAACTTACCGTCGGCACTATAGCTAGCTGGGCCTTCGTGGTATTTCTTGTTTATCTTTTTGTTAAATTGTACGCTTTTACTTAGTTCGTTGTCTGTACCTCTATCAGCTACATACATATTCAAAAAGTTTTTGTCGTTACCGTTCCATGTACGCACTTGCGAACCTATACCTCGCTGTGTACTCGCATACACTATTTGCTTGTTATAATACGCTGTTCCAAATTCTTGTTGCGCACTATTCATTTCCAAGTTCTTTATCTTAAAACGTCCTTCGTCCGTTTTTAATTTTGTAAAACTGCCTATGTTGTTCGTATATTCTATGCCTCGGCTATCTGTAGCTACGTTAGTATGAAACTTTTTTATCCATGTTTCCGACTCAGTATATTTACCTGCACTGCGCAATGCGTAAAAATAATTGTACGCATCGGCTGGTGTTGCATCGGGCGCATTGGCTACTTTGGCATAGTTTTCTTCCGCTTTTTCTACGTTACCTAAACGCATATAGCTATCTGCCAATTTACGATTTACATCGGTAGAACGTTCCGTTAAACTTTCAAACTTTTTTATGCTCTTACTATATGAATAGTTATTGTAATATTTGGTCCCTTTTTTTATTGTGCCTGTTTGTGCAATAGCTGTACTTGCTAGTAATGTGCCTGCTGCTGTTATGGATAATATATGTTGTAATTTCATTGCTTTGTGTAAGTGGATAGGTGTTAGTAAAGTTGAATTTGGTAAACTAAATAAACGCTGATGTTATTAAAAATAACGGGGAGATTTAATTCTATCCTTGCTCTTGTATATCAAATCGTAACGCAACATTATTTCGTGGCTACCTTGGTTGTACTTAAACGTTTTTACGCCATAAGAC
>JBEBIC010000216.1:0-4720 GCA_040080595.1 Bacteroidia bacterium
AACCCCAAGAATATACTTAACGAAAAATTGCGGGTATCCTTATCAATACTGGGGTTGTAATAATTACTAAAACCATATTTTACTAGTATACTTAATAGCACTATCCATAGCAATAAACCTATTATACCTTGCTCGCACAGTGGTGCTAGGTATTCGCTGTGTGCATTGCCCATATCGCCACTATTGGTGCTTATTATGGTTTTAAATTTTGATTGCTGAAACGGAGCATATTCAAACTGATACGTATTAGGGCCCCAACCCAATACTGGTTTTAATTTAAACATACTTAGTGCGCTATTCCAGCGGTTAAGACGTTCCAAATTAGAAGCATCAGTAGATATATTAGAGATAGACGCCACGTGTTCGGTTAAATTATTTGATGAATCTTGGTCGTTTTTTTCTAATTTATCTAACAATGAATTTATATTAATTAATACAAATAACATAGCAACACCTGTTACTATTAGCAAATGACGCAACTGTACTTTTAATTTAAATAAAATAAACAATGCAAACACCGCCGCCAAACTAACCCACGCAGCACGTGTGTAAGACAGGAGTGTAGCCAATGTAAGCACAGTGGTAAGTACCATAAAAAACACACGAGAAAACGCAGTTGCTTTTTTGGACAATGCAAAATAAATACTTGGTGGCAAAAGCATTGCTAATATTGCGCCGTAGGAGGTGTGGTCGCTATAAAAAGGAGACATAATCCAGTGGGCAGTTTTTTCATCAAAGTTAAATTGTGCGTGCATAGTAATGGTATATGTAGCCACACACAACATACCCGTAAGCAATATACGTATAAGTAATTTAGCATTATTTACCTGCTGGTACAAAATTATAGGTATAAATAATGCTGTAGTTAAAAACCACGATTTAGCTATTAAAAACTTAAACGATACCAATGGGCGCACGCTGGTAACACTGGTAATAAACGTCCATAGCAATGCTATTAAAATAGCTTTTACAATAGGGTGTTTGAGTACTGCTATTGGATACTTGCGCACTACTATTTCGTTTAACCAAAACAAACCTGTAACTATTACCATAAGTGGTTCGGTGGGGAGGCTTAAACCTAACTTAAACTCACTATCAGCCATATTTACGGATAGTGGAACGGTAAACGCAATAAGGTAAATTAGCCAATCAAACTTAAAAACAAGTACTCCCACAAAAACAAAAGCAATAGGTACTAAACTAAAATAGTAATTGTTGTTATATATAAAATAACAGTTCATACACATAAACAATAGCGTAGCACCTGCCATTAGCGCAGCGGGCGATAGTTGTTGTTTGAGTTTAGTTAATGTGGCGTGCATTGTGTGTTTATTGTTGCTTGCGCATTTCTACTGCTATAGCACCTACACAACTTAATAATAGTGTAGATAATGCCATACTTAACACAATAAGCCAGCGCACTGGGTAGTGCTTTTTATCAGCCTTAGCAGGGCTTACAACAATATTGGCATACGTAAATTTGTTATTGCGCTCTTTTAACGCATCAAAATAAAGATTTGTATTCTTCGCATTTTCATCTCGTAATCTGTTTATTTGTATTGATAAACTTTGAGATTCGTTACCATACTTAGCTAAGTTGGTAAGTAGTTTTTGTGCTTCGGCACTATGGTTACCATTAAATGCTCCTTTGGTAGCTTGTTCTACTTGTATGTTGTAATCTAGCACACCATATTGTGTACGTAAATTTTGGTTTATTGCAGCTAAAGAATCAATGTGGTGTTGCATTTGTTGCATTTGCACTAAGTATAATGCAGCAACTTCATTAGATTTTTCCTCATGCAATTGTTTTACTTTTTTGTTGTAAAACTTTACAATTGCGTTAGTCATATCATACGCCAATTGTGGGTCTTCATCTACTACTACTACTTCTACAGCCTCGTAGCCAGTTTTGTTTATACTCACGTTTTCGTTGTACATACCATTCATGTAAAACAATGATGCAGGTTTGTTAGGAACAATATCATAGTGCTTGTACAAATCAAATTGTGCAATTACATTGTTTTTAATATCGCTCGCTTCCATTATTTGCAAGGCTTGTTCCGTTTCCGACTCCTTACTATACGGTGTAATGTTGGCAGGGTAAAATACCACACGCGATTTATACTTAGGTTTCATAATAGCAGGTAGCGATACTATTACGCCCAATACTGCTGCTATTGCTGTTAAAATACCAATGCTACGTAAGTGCTTTGTTAGGTACTGTTGTATCAAAATCCAATTTAAGTTTATCATAGTATAAAATTGTTGAGGTGTATGTTATTGGTTATGTGTTTTTATTTTGTTGTTAATCCTAAGTAGTTCATTAATTCGTGGCGCATTTCGTAGCCACATACAGTTATTGCAAATAGTAGTGAGGTAGATATAAGGCTTATTAGCACTATTAACCAGCGCACTGGTGTATGTTTTTTTTCGGGGGCTTGTGCAGCACTTACTACAAACTTAGAGGGTACGTTTTGCACTACGTCCATGTGTGCTTCGTCTAGTTTTGTTTTTACACGTGCTAGTTCTTTTCTTTTAAAATAAATATCATCACGCAATGTAACGTAGTATCCACCGTAGGTAGAGAGTGTTTTTATTTTTGCATCAAGTTTGTTAGCTGCACCCTCACGTCCATCTACTATGGCTTTACCGTAGGCTTCGGTAAGGCGTTCCGATTGCGATTCGTAATCGTTTATGCCCATTTCACGCAGTGTACGTAAGGAGTCTTCTTCGGCTTTTATTTCTGTACTAGCCTCGTTATATTGGTTAAGCACCATTAAGTAGGCTTGTTGCGCACGCTGGCGTTGTATGTTGTGTTTTATAGTATCGTACAAGGCGGTAATAGCATTGGCCATATTTGCGGCTAGCACAGGGTCTTTGTCAAGCACTGATATTTTTACTGAGGTATATTCGGTTCGTTTAAATTGGATGTAGTCCTCAAGTAATAAGTTAAGCTGTGTGTTTTTGGTTTTGGAAGTAGTATCTATATCATAGTGTTCAAACAAACTAAACTGCTTTACTAAGCGTTGCTTTAGCTCATCGCACATTAATATTTGCATTAATTGATCCACGTCTTCACTTTCGCCAAACTGCAATAAATCTTGCTTACGCTCAGTTACATCGCTCATTAATGATTTGGATATAGAGTTGGTAGAAGTAGGAAATACAATTACTTCTGCTTTATATCTGTTAGGCATTAATAAACTTACAACTACTGCTAATACTAGCGTTGCAACCATTAATTTCATATATACAACTCTATGTTTTACTAACAGAACAAGGAGGGTTCTAAACGAAAAATTAGTAATTAAATTAGTATCGTTAATCATTAAGTGGGGAGTTTTTTGTTTTGCTAAATGTTTTGCTAAACTCTATTATTTGTGTGAGGCTAAACATTTTGCAAATAAATAATAAAATAACCATAATAACCGTAGCTATTGCTATTTGTACCATCCAAAATAATGTGCTATAACTTAATACCACAAATAGCAAGGTACTTACTACCGAATATAGCACTACGGGTAGTACAAATTCTTTATGCAAACGTATGTTAAATAATTTGTACGCAATGCCCATTTGTATAAATGCGGTAATAATTTGTGTAGTTACACTGGCTATTGCGCTACCTGTTGCCCATAGTTTTGGAATAAGAAAATAGTTGAGCATTAAGTTAAGTGCCATACCACCAAGTGCAACAAAATTGAGGTACTTGAGGCTACCGTTAGCAGTTAGTAATGTACCAAAAATATAGGTAGTAGATGTACCCAAAAAACACCACATAAGTATGCTAAACACGCGTGCCGATTCATCAACATTATCAACATACAATAGTTCCATTATATGATGCGAATAAAACGAGGCTACTAAGCCCACACCCATAGCCAAAGCAAATGTTATTTTAAATGCAAATTGTGCCAAGTTCATCACTACTTCCGTTTGGGCTATTTGCTTGGCAAACATTGGCAATAGTAATACTGAGAACAAGTAAGCAACCATATTTACAGCATCGAGCAAACGAAATGCTTGTGCATATATACCTGCTTGTATTTTTCCGTTGCTTAACAAACGTTCTATAAGTACAGAATCTATACGATTATAAAACGCCATAAGCATAATAAGTATAGCATACGGAAAACTTTTGCGGAGTATTTCCATGGCAAATTTATTATCCCACTTAATGCTAACACCGTGCGTATGCTTAACTACTACTGCATAAGCTATGAGTACTGTTATAGACAATGAAATAGTTTGTGTGTAGGCAAATGTTAAAATAGTAACATAGCTCTTTAGTGCAGGTATAAGTAGCAAAGCAGCGCACATACTTATCATAAGCATACGGTCTAGTACTGATAATAAACTATCTGTTTTAAAATAATGTAAACCCGAAACATTACTGCGTAAATACACAATAAACGAACTTAAAAACTGATTAAACGTAAGTATAGCCAAGAAACGAATTTGGTTTTCGTCATAATTTAATAAGTAAGCACAACCCAACGTAAGTATAAAATAAATTATTCCCAATACTACTTTTAAGGTAAGTAACTTGGGTAAATAATCGGCAATGAGTTCGTTGTTTTGGGCTATTTTTTTGTTGTTGAAATTGGTAATGCCAAAATCCAAGAAAAAATAAAATAGAAACGTAAAATTAAATAACGCAAAATATATACCATAGTCGCTTGCGCCTACGGCGTTTTGAAAACCACGATCAACTCCTAAT
>JBEBIC010000217.1:0-4695 GCA_040080595.1 Bacteroidia bacterium
GTACAGCTTAATACCAATAAAAACAAGGTGTATAACGGTAGTGTGAGTGAAATACTTACTGCCTTTGACGAAAAAACACAATCGTTTATTTGTAAAGTACTATTAACAGAAACGTTAACTAACTCTATTTTTGGCACACAACTAGAGGCTAATATTTTGGTAAACGAAAAGAAAAGCGCACTACTAATACCCCGTAAGTATTTAGGGTATGGTAATGCAGTAACCGTAAAAGGCAAAAGCGAGGCGGTTATTGTAACCACAGGAATTGTTTCTACCGAGTATGTAGAAATACTTGCAGGCGTAAGTAAAGATGATGTGCTGGAACTTAAAAAACCGTAATTTACTATGAACATTAATACCGACATAGCCAAAACATATATTGTATCTAACAAAAAACTTACTGCCGTGGCTACTATGGGCGTGCTACTGGGTATGTCTATTTATATTTTTATGAATAGTATGATGGTTGGTTTTGATAGGTCGTCTAACACATCTATTTTTAAAAACACAGCACATATACGTGTGTATAATGATGATGTAATAAGCCAATCGCTTGTAAAAGATACTGCAATAGCCTACTTAATAGCCAACCCCAAAGTAGTACCTAAGCTAAACACAATAGTAAATCCTAATAGTGTGCTGGCTATTATTTCCAAACAAAAACAAGTAACTGTAGTAACTACGCAAGTAACGGCAGGTGTATTTTACAACAACGGAAAGTCGCAAATAACGGGCGTTAGCGTAGGTATTAAGCCCGATGAAGCTAATGCTATGTACAACATAAAATCTACTATGGTAGATGGTAGTTTTGATATGCTTAAAGCCAATGCTAACGCAATACTAATAGGTAGTGGTATTGCCGAAAAAATGAATGTAACCATAAACGACAATATTAATCTTACATCGCAAAAAGGGGTAAATAAAACATTTAAAATAGTAGGGATATTTCAATCGCATAACTCGCTAATAGACGATACAAAATCGTACGTTAATATATTTACAGCACAACAATTGCTTAAAGAAAACACTACTTACATAACCGATATTAACGTAAATATAACCAACCCCGATAATGCTAAGCAAGTAGCCGAAGACCTATCATTACTTACAGGCTACAAAGTAGAGGGCTGGAAAGAGGCTAACGAAACAGTAATGGCTACTAACAAAATGCGTTTTATAATTATAACATTTGTATCGTTTACTATTTTATTAGTAGCTGGTTTTGGTATTTACAATATACTGAATATGACAGTTACCCAAAAAATAAATGATATAGCTATACTAAAGGCAATGGGTTTTAAGGGAAAAGATGTTGTGCGGATATTTGTTACACAAGCCTTAACCATTGGTTTTATGGGTGTAGTGGGAGGTGTGTTAATGGCAACACTGCTAATTACTATTTTAAAACGAGTGTATTTAGGTGGCGATATAGGGTATTTTCCTGTTGATTATGAAATTAAAAAATTTATACAAGGCACGGTTATAGGTTTAATCATTACTTTTTTTGCAGGCTACATACCTGCTCGTAAAGCAGCGCAGGTAGATCCTGTGAGTATTTTTAGAAAATAATAAACCAATATAAACATGGAGCGCCAAACAATATTAGAGGCAAATGCGATTAATAAATTTTTTTATGATCCAAGCGAATTTCAAGTGTTAAAAAACATTTCGTTTCAAGTTAAAAAAGGAGAGTTTTTATCTATGATAGGGAAATCGGGGAGTGGAAAATCAACACTGCTGTATATTTTATCAACTATGGATACTGATTATACAGGGCAATTATTCATTGACAATAAATTAATTACAGGCTATACCCAAGATCAATTAGCCGAATTGCGCAACGAAAAAATAGGTTTTGTGTTTCAGTTCCATTATTTATTGCCTGAGTTTTCGTGCTTAAAAAATGTAATGATACCCGCATTAAAACTGGGAAAATATTCAGTAAAAGAAATAGAAGAGCGCGCATTTGAAAAATTAAAAATATTAGGACTAGCCGACCAAGCCTTAAAGCCAGCAAGCAAACTTTCGGGCGGGCAGCAACAGCGCGTAGCCATAGCACGCTCGCTTATAAACGACCCTTTGCTTATAATGGGCGATGAGCCCACTGGTAACTTGGATAGTAAAAACACCAATATAGTTTTTGATATTTTTAAAGACTTAACTCAAAATTACGGACAAACAATAATAGCCGTAACGCACGATGAAGATTTTGCAAAGAAAAGCGATAGGATTATTGAAATGAAAGATGGCGAAATACTGTACTAACTGTTGTTCAAATTAAATAAAACGCCATTAACAAACCTGCGTTAATAAGTACACCACACACACTACGCATACACAGTGGTATAGCACCTACTTTAGAGAATTAATATTTTCATTAATTCATACATCCTAAAATTTATGCGTAGCTATTTTCTTATTACCTTATTTATAACCAGTGTTGCATACCCTGCATTGGCACAGCGCACCACTTATTATACCGAACCTACTGCCCAATATAAGTTGGGTTTAGAGTTATTTAACAAAGAAAAATATGGGCAGGCACAAAAGATATTTCGTGCTGTGCAAGCCTTGCCTAATGTAGAACAAGCTACAACCATAAGCAATGCAAAGTATTATGAAGCATTGTGTGCCTACGAATTATTTAATAATGATGCAGAGTTACTATTAAGTAATTATATAAAAGCAACTGATAAAAATACACAAGTTAATTATGCTTCGTATTGCTTAGCAAACCTCTACTACCGTAAGAAACGCTACAAAGAAGCATTGCCTTATTTTGAAAAATTAGCGCCTGTAGATGTACAACAAGAGCTATTACCCGACTATTATTTTAAGAAAGGGTATTGCTATATGGAGAAAAAAGATTTGATAAATGCAAAAACAAATTTTTACGAAATAAAAGATACTGACAGTAAATACAGTGCGGCAGCTAACTATTATTACTCGCACATTAATTACCTGCAACGCAACTACCAATCGGCCTTAGATGGTTTTTTGAAGTTGGAAACTAGCGAGGCATACAAAACACTTTCGCAGTATTATGTAGCACAAATTTTGTTTTTGCAAGATAAGCACGAGCAAGTAATAGCCTATGTACCTAAGCTAAAGGCGGATAGCGCAGCATACAACGAAAAACAACAATTGGAGTTAGATAAATTGATAGGCAGTTCGTATTATTTAACAGAGCGTTTTGCATTGGCACTACCTTACTTACAACGCTACGCAACAGCACAAGGTACACTATCGCGCAACGATTATTACGCCTTGGGTAATGCGTATTATCAAACTAAAGATTATACCAATGCGCAATATAATCTTACGCAAGTGCGTACAGATAACGATTCGCTTACGCAACTGTGTAGCTACACACTGGGCGACTGTTATGTACGCAACAACAAAAAGAAACTAGCACGTGGTGCATTTGAACGTGCCTCCAAACTACCCTACAATACTGATGTGCAGGAAGATGCTTTATTTAATTTTGCTAAAATAAGTTATGAGTTAGACATTAATCCGTTTAATGAATCGATAAAAGCATTTGAAAAATACTTAAACACTTACCCACAAGCGGTACATAGAGATGAGGTAAATGCGTACTTGGTAAATGTATATTTGAATACCAAAAATTATCCAGCTGCACTACAATCTATGGATAATATAACCACCAAAAGCAAGGAATTACAATATGCTTACCAACGTGTTGCCTATTATTTTGCGGTGCAACACTATACCAACGCTCAGTTTACTGATGCACTTACGTACTTTAAAAAAAGTGATGAGTACAATGTAGATAAAAACATAGGGGCATTAAGTACTTATTGGCAAGCCGAAACACATTACCAACAAAATGAGTATAACAAAGCTATAGAAGGTTTTAAAACTTACGTATATGCGCCTGCTGCGGTTACACAAGCGGTGTTTAACAATGCGCATTATAGTTTGGGGTATTGTTATTTGCAAAAAATAAATTACCCTGAAGCTATTATGTGGTTGCGTAAATTTATTGCCTACAAAGGCGAAAATAATCAGCAGAAATTAGCTGATGCTAACTTACGTATTGCCGATGCGTATTTTATAACCAAAGATTTGGATAATGCCGCCGAATATTATGATAATGCAATAGCAATAAATAAATTGCAGGTGGATTACGCATTGTATCAAAGCTCCGTAATTAGTGGCTTGCGAGGTAAGTATGATGTAGAAATAAACAACTTAAACCGCTTAGTAAACGAGTTTCCTAAAAGTAAATACAACGCTGATGCAAATTATGAATTAGCTAACACACAACTTACCAAAGGCAACAACGAAGAGGCATTGCGCTTATTTACAATAGTAACAGATAAATATCCTAACAGTAGTTACTACAAAAAAGCCTTGCTCAAAAAAGCATTAATACACTACAATGCCAACCAAGATGAGCAAGCACTGACCTTATACAAAAAAATAATAAAAGATTATCCCGCTACCGATGAAGCCAAGCAAGCATTGAATGGCGCACAAAATATATTGGTAGAACAAGGTAGGCCTGATGAATATGCAGCCTTAGTAAAAGATGTACCCAATGCTAATATAAGTACTGCAGCAATAGATTCGCTTACCTATTTATCTGCCGAAAAACAATATATGCGTACTGATTATGACAATGCCATAAACTCATTTGGTAATTATTTAACTAAATATCCTAAAGGTGCA
>JBEBIC010000218.1:0-4695 GCA_040080595.1 Bacteroidia bacterium
CATTAATTATTCAGCCTCTATACAAAACACATAGCCCACGGTTTAAACCGTGGGCTATGTGTTTTGTATAGAGATAAACTCTTACACCTCTTTTCTAAACACCAATTTATTATCAAAACAATCTAATACTATGGCTTCATTTTTATTGAGTTGTGCGCTTAATAATAATTTTGCCAACTCGTTGGATACTTGCTTTTGTATTACACGTTTTACGGGACGTGCGCCATATTGTGGGTCGTAACCTAATTGCGCTATCCAGTCTATTGCTTCGTTGGTAAATGAAATACTGATATCGTTTTTACTCAACATTTTTTGCATTTCGTTCAGTTGTATAGTTACAATTTCCTTCACATATTCTCGCCCTAATGGTTCAAACATTACCACATCATCTATACGGTTCAAAAACTCGGGGCGTATGGTTTGGCGCAGTAGTTCATATACTTTTACTTTGGTTGATGCTTGTACTTGCGCCTTTTCTTCATCGTTAGATAAATCATTTAATTCATCAAATTGCTCTTGAATAATGTGCGCCCCAATGTTGGACGTCATTATAATAATGGTGTTTTTAAAATTTACTACACGTCCTTTGTTATCCGTCAATCGTCCGTCATCAAGCACTTGTAGGAGTATATTAAACACATCGGGGTGTGCTTTTTCTATTTCATCTAACAACACTACACTATAATTTTTGCGGCGCACGGCTTCAGTTAATTGCCCGCCTTCATCATAACCTACATAGCCTGGAGGCGCACCAACCAAGCGACTTACTGAATGTCGCTCTTGATATTCGCTCATATCTATACGCACCAAAGCAGTATCACTATTAAATAAATATTCAGCCAATGCTTTGGCAAGTTCAGTTTTACCTACACCTGTTGTACCCAAAAATATAAACGAACCTATTGGTCGCTTAGGGTCGCCCATGCCTGAGCGGCTACGACGTATAGCATTGCTTATTGCCTCTATAGCCTCGTGTTGACCTACTACACGACGGTGTAATTCGGTTTCTAAATTTAACAGTTTTTCACGCTCGCTTTGTAACATACGATTTACCGGTATACCAGTCCAACGGCTTACTGCGGCAGCTATATCATCAGTATCCACCTCTTCTTTTATCAGCATGCTGCCACTGGCTTTTAAGACTTCTACCTCTGCAGAATATTTTGCAATTTCGGTTTCGCACTCGCCTATTTTACTATAACGTATTTCGGCTACTTTAGCATAATCGCCACTACGTTCAGCAGCATCGGCTTCTATTTTTAAGGCTTCTATTTTTTGCTTATTAGTTTGTAAGTTTTCTACTATTTGTTTTTCGTTTAACCATTTTGCTTTTATGTTATCTCGCTCGTGGCTTACGTTTGCTATCTCTTCAGCAAGTTGTGCTAATTTGATAGTATCGTTTTCACGACGTATTGCTTCACGTTCTATTTCTAACATACGTATTTTACGCTCCAAATCATCAAGTGCAACAGGCATACTATTTATTTCCATACGCAATTTACTTGCAGCTTCGTCCATAAGATCTATAGCTTTATCGGGCAAAAAACGGTCGGTTATGTAGCGTTGCGAAAGTTCTACACAGGCTATTATGGCATCGTCTTTTATGCGTACTTTATGATGACTTTCGTACCTATCTTTTAATCCACGGAGTATAGCTATGGCATCATCTGCATTGGGTTCGTCCACCATTATTTTTTGAAACCGACGTTCTAATGCTTTATCTTTCTCAAAATATTTTTGATATTCATTAAGTGTTGTTGCTCCTATGGCTCTAAGCTCGCCACGTGCCAATGCAGGTTTAAGTATATTAGCTGCGTCCATAGCACCTTCGCCTCCGCCTGCACCTACTAGGGTGTGTATCTCATCAATAAATAAAATTATTTCGCCGTTGCTATTGGTTACTTCTTTTACTACCGATTTTAAACGCTCTTCAAACTCTCCTTTAAATTTTGCACCTGCTATTAATGCGCCCATATCTAACGAAAATAGTTGCTTTGATTTTAAGTTTTCGGGTACATCGCCATTTACAATACGATGCGCCAAACCCTCGGCAATAGCGGTTTTACCTACACCTGGTTCGCCCACTAACATAGGATTGTTTTTAGTACGGCGAGAGAGTATTTGCAACACGCTTCGTATTTCTTCGTCGCGCCCTATTACTGGGTCTAGCTTACCTTTTATAGCCTGCTTGTTAAGGTTTACTGCAAATTTATTTAGTGCATTATACGTCTCGTCTGCTGTTTGCGAATTTACGTTTGACCCTGCACGCAGCTCCGTTATTGCTTTTAATAGTTCTTTAGTAGTAAAACCTGCATCACGCATTAGTTGAGATGTAGCATCGTTCGTATTTTTTACCAAGCCCAATAACAAGTGTTCTATGCTTACAAATTCATCTTTTAACTCGTTCATATAATTGGTAGCATACGCTAACGATTGGTTGGCGTTCTTTGATAAATGCGGTTCTCCGCCTTGCACCTTGGGGTACGATTGTATAATTTTGGCTAACGCCGAAGTAAGCATATTTTCATTTACGCTTAATTTCTTAAGTATAAATGGAGTTACGTTTTCGTCTATAGCTAACAGCGCTTTGAGTACATGTGCATTTTCAACGGCTTGTTGGTCGTGCTGCAAAGCCAGTTGTACCGCTTGTTGTACAACCTCTTGAGTTTTTATGGTGTAGTTATTAAAGTTCATTGTTGATGTATTAAATTTGTTAATTGATATGTACCGTGCATCAAATTAATATCCAAAATACAATGAACGACTACATGGCATTTGTAATTTAAAAACAAAGCCATAATGGCTTGCAAGGGCTGTTAAACAAGACAAAATTACACTACTTACTATTTTTTATGAGATGCCACGAATGCACGAATAATGTTCTAACGTTTTTCTTAGTCCGCTTTAATTCGTGCATTCGTGGCATAATATGTAGAATGCTATAATTATGAAATTAGTTTCTCGCAAAGGTGCGCAGATTAAAAGCGCAGTGTTTCGCTGAGTATATTTTCACTGCCCGCAATTGCAGGTTTGACTCATGTAAAATTTTATGTTGGGGAAACTTTCTTTTAAATGTTTCTGCTGATTCAAATTCATATTTATTACACGCATATCTATCGCACGCAGTGTAGTTATTTGATTTAGCGTAAGGGGTAATTCTATAATGTTGTTGCTCCACAGGTCAATGGTTTCAAGGCGGGAACAAAATCCAAGTTCTAAGGGAAGTAAATATATTTCGTTGCGGTTAAGTATAAGTTTACGTAAGTTTTTTAGTTGCCCTATGCTTGTGGGTAAACTTTCTAGCTTGTTATCTTCCACATTTAATACTTGCAAATATTCAAATGCTAATAGTGTACTATCTAATTCTTTAATACGGTTTTTGCCTACGTCCAAATAATTTAAGTTTTTAAACACTTTAATACCTTCGGGAATTTGTGTGTAGCTATGTTTACGTAAGCTTAGCTTATACACTTCATCGGGCGTTTTAAGCGCTTCTGCAATACTCATGTAGGTACGTGCAGTATCTAAGGCTAAGGAGTCTAACAACTGCGCTTGAGTACGCTGTGTGATAGTGAACGTTAAGAGTATAAGTAGTAGGTATTTCATTTTCATTTAGTTTTTTTACTTCACTCGTTTTAAATCCAAGTCCTGAAAATCAAAACTAAAATCGGTTAAGGGCGATATCGCTTCCATTTTAAAACCATCGGCTTTACCGTTTCTATCGGTGCTAAATAGTAAATAAGCATCAGCATCAAAACTTCTGTCCGTCCATTTTACTATAAATGTATTGCTTTTGTAGTGGGTAATGTAGCCATTTAATCGGGGTGACGTTTCGCTTGCAAACCACAGTTTACCTGCCTTTGGTGTAATGGTAACTTTACCAAACCATTTATCGTTGTACGTTCCTGTAAACAAACTATCCGTAATTTTTACGTTGTTTTTTTGTTGTTGCGTACCTAATTCTTTCCCTATGTTGTCGGTTATTTTTTTTGCTTCGGCATTTCCTTTGGCAACTCTATCGCTGTAGGTTTTTATCCAATTGCGGTTAGGGTACCCCAAGTAACTATCTTTTATGGTATTGGTAATAGTACTAAATGCTGCGCCTACTTGTTGGTTGGTAAGTACTATTATACCTAAGTTTAATTCGGGCAAAAGTGTTATTTGCGTAACCGTTCCTGCCAAGCCTCCTGTGTGTGTTACTTGTTTATAGCCTTTTACATCGCTTACAAACCAACCTAAACCATACGCCGAAAAGTGCGTATTATAAGCACCTGCGCCTGTTTGTATAATAGTTTGTGGGCTCCACATTTCGTCGTGTACGGCTTTGCTAAACAATTGTTTACCCTCTGCATACTTACCATCGTTTAGTTGCATAAGTAGCCATTTGTTAAGGTCGGTAATGTTGCTCATAATACCTCCTGCGGCATTAGCTACTGGGTTCCAATCGTGCGGAATCATTACTACTTTACCATCGGCAGGCGCATGTGCATCTATCACGTTAGCTGCAGCAGGCAAACGGTTGTATGATGCTTTACTGGTAGTAAAACCAAGCGGTTGCATTATGCGTTGTTCTATAAATTCTTCCCAACTCAACCCACTTACTTTAGCTACTACTTCGCCTGCTACTATGTATAGGTTATTATCATAATCGTACTTAGTACGAAACTCCGATGTTGGTTTTAAGTAACGTAAGTT
>JBEBIC010000219.1:0-4687 GCA_040080595.1 Bacteroidia bacterium
TTCTGAAAGTGGGAGTACAAAGGAACGTTAAACAAAAAAAGTCGGCTCGTTTTTAAAAACGAGCCGACTTTTTTTATTGTTGTTATAAATAACTATTGTTATTCGCTAACTACTACACGTTTGGTAGTTGTACCATTGTTAGTTTTGATAGTAACTAAGTAAGTACCTACACCTGCGTTAGCAAGGTTTAAAGCAACTTCTTGTTGTGTTACATTAGTAACGTTACGTACCATTATTTGTTTACCTAATAAGTCGGTAACGGTAATAGTAGCATCAGTTTGCTCGTCAAACACTAACATTACACTAAATGTACCATTATTAGGGTTAGGAAATATGTAAGCGTTGTTAGTTAAGTTTTGTTTTACTTGTGCTAAACCTACAGTAGTAGTAGGGCATACAATAGGCCATACCATTATTGATACGTTTGCTCCCCAGCTAGCTGGAGACTCAGTAAATGAGTGCCATGAGTTATCGCTAAATTGTTCATAAGCATGGTTTACTGTACTATTGTCAAAGCGTGTGTGTACTACTGCAATAGTATCGCCTGAAACATTTCCAAATGTATAACCTACATAAAACGGTGTATTATTAGTTATTGATATAGGAGTAGTAAATGTTACCGTATTTAATTGTAAAGGAGTAAACGTACTATTTACTACCGATTTAGTACCTAATACAGTACCTGGCATACTAGCTGTTTCGCCCCATACATTGTATGCTGTGCTACCGCTACCCTTAATAACTCCATGATATATATGCAAGCCTGATATTGTTAAGCCTGTACTAAAGCCCGATACTGGATAATCATAACGTTCTGCTTTACTAATATCACCATAAGAGTTTTGTCCTGTAACATAACCGTCTGAAGCTAATGCACCAACTCTATATATTGCCAAAGTATCATTAGCTTCTAAATTACTAAGTGTATCGCATGTAGTGGGTTGTGTAGCCGTAACATTAATAGTTTGGCATACAGGAGTACTACTACCAAATGAGTTAGTAGCAGTTAAACATACGCTATAACTACCTGCTGCAGTAAAACTAATAGTTGGGCTTGTAGCTGTAGTGCTGCTTAATGTAGCTCCGCTTGTAGGGCTTACTGTCCAAGCATAAGTAGTAGCATTTGTTGTAGTATTGGTAAGGGTTACGTTAGCACCACCAACAAATGTGTTTGTTGTACTTGCTGTAAACATAGCAGTAGGAGGAGTATTTAAGTTTACTGGTGTACACGCTAAGTTACTAGGGTTTACTATACTTGCACGACGTGCATCATTAGTTAATGCGGTTACTACACGTGTTTTTTGATCGTTAGTAAACATGTACATACATTGGTCATCAGTATAATCCATAAAGTTCATACTCATATCGCCAGCATTACCACAAGTAGCACTTGGGTATGTAGGGCAACCGTAGTTAGGACCTGCTTGTGTTGGAGTATCTGTACAATAGTCATCTCCACAGCTAGCGTCGCCCCATATATGGCGCAAACCTAACCAGTGTCCTATTTCGTGTACTGCAGTACGCCCTTTATTGTAAGGTGCATTACCACTACCTGTTACACCCCAACCGCTGTATGTATTTACAAATCCATCAGTTGTAGCAGTACTTCCACCACTTGGCATACCTGCTAATCCCGAATTATCTGGGAATGTAGCGTAACCTAACAAGCTATGGTCTAAATCCAACACCCATACGTTTAGGTATTGTGTAGGATCCCATATTGTATTGGGTTTAATGGTAGCATCAATATATGATGTGCTGTATCCATTAGTACCAGGTGCAGTAAATCCTTTGGTTGAATAGGAAATACGATCAATACCTGGAGTTGTCATTTGTGCACCTGCAGGTGTACGTTGTGCCATGCAAAAAGTAACTCCTGTATTGGCTTTAGCCGAAGCAAATGCGCTAGGTAGGTTAGCGTTATTTAAACCTGTACCTGCGTAATCATCATTAAGTACTTGTATTTGCGAGTTTACTTGTGCATCAGAAATATTAGCACCTGTACCCACAGCAGTACCCGAGTGTATAACATGCACTACTACAGGAATAGTGTAATTAACTAGCATAGCCGAGCGATACTTGCTTTGGTTAGCTTTTAATGCTTCAATTTGTTTTTGAAAATCGGCTTCCCATGCCGCCGAAGGTGCAACAGAACCACATTTTTTAAACTGTTGAGGTTGCCCTTTTGTTTGATTTTTTTTCAAGTTAGTTACACTAACTATCTTGTTTTGCGCATACGTTACGGCACTAAGTGCTGTAATTAATGCTACTGAGAGTAATTGTTTTCTCATTTTTGTTTTATTTTTAGTGTTTAGTTTTCTCTGTTTAAAATTTAACTTATCAATAGTACAAATAAATTTAAAATGGTGGTCATTAAAATTGATAAGTGGTCGTTTTTTTATACAATAAAATTAACTTTTAATATCCTCCACACCAATTAGTGTTTTTTTGCGTATAGTTCCCCACATATATCCACCCATAGCTCCTGTGCCCTGCACTACTCGGTGGCATGGTATTAAAACCGCTATAGGATTACTACCTATGGCTGTACCTACGGCACGGTGGGCTTTGGGACTATTAATGTATTGTGCAATGGTACTATAAGTACATAAATTTCCAACAGGTATTTTTAATAAAGTATTCCATACATTTAACTGAAACGGTGTAGCTTTTACGTGCAATGTAATGAGGGTAGTACTATTAACTGTGTTGGCATTAATAGCTTGTACTGCACGTTCGTGTAACGCATTAGTATCAACAGGTGCACAATGTGCAGTAGTAAATTGTAGTTTTAACAAACTAAGCGCAGTAGCTTCATCATCATCAAAAAAAGCTATGTAACAAATGCCCACAGTGGTTGAGGCTATAAGTACATTACCAAACAATGTAGTATTAAAACTATAGTTGATACTTAAATTCTCACCCCTGTTTTTTAGTTCGCTAGCAGTCATTGGTTGTAGAATAATGTTGCTTTTAATGGGTACTAAAATTTGTTTTAACTTGGATTTAATGTAAAATGGGCTAGTCTTACGTATAAATTCGTTAGCAGTACAACCTGCCCAATTCATAAATAAATTGGTTAAATATTCTGTTGTTAAATGTATTGTAATTTCGTTTGTATCTATTGTAGTTTGAACATTTGCATAGTTATCTAAATATACAACGGCTTCGTGTATTTGATTGTAGATACTATGTGTTGTTGTGTTCATTTATTTGCCAAATTTTGTTTACAACATATTACTTGCAAGGTTAGCTAATTCGCTACGTTCGCCTTTTTCTAGCGATACATGCGCGTACATTTTACTGTTTTTTATTTTTTCTATTAACGTAGATAAACCATTACTGTGCGAATCTAAATAGGGCGTATCTATTTGATAAATATCTCCTGTAAATATAATTTTTGTGTTTTCGCCAGCACGTGTTATTATGGTTTTAATTTCGTGTGGTGTAAGGTTTTGTGCTTCGTCTATTATGAATATTATGTTACTCAGGCTTCGCCCACGTATGTAAGCAAGTGGCGTTATAAATAGTTTTTCTTTTTCTACCATATCGGTTATTTTTTGGTAGTCTTTGTCGGTTTCTTTAAACTGACTTTGTATTAATTTTAGGTTGTCCCACAGAGGTTCCATGTAGGGATTTATTTTAGATTTGATATCGCCTGGCAAGTAACCAATGTCTTTGTTGCTTAGTGGTACTATTGGTCGTGCTAGGTATATTTGTCTAAAATTTTCGCGCTGCATAAGTGCTCCCGCTAGTGCTAGCAAGGTTTTACCTGTACCTGCCACACCTTGTATAGTTACGAGTTTTACTTCAGGGTTAAGTATAGCGTGTAGTGCAAATGTTTGTTCGGCATTGCGCGGACGAATACCATAGGCGGTTTCTTTTATTACTTTTTCTATCAATTGTGTATCGGCATTGTAGTAACCAAGTGCCGTGCTTTCGTGGCTACGTATGCTGTAATAATGGTTGGGTTGTGGGGTTTCTACCCCCAATTCTTTGGGAGTAATACCTTCGTTGTATAGTTTATCAATTATTGTTTTGTCGTTTATTTCAATGTTTGAATAGCCTGTATATAGCTCATCTATGTTGTGTACTATGCCTGTTTCAAAGTCTTCGGCAGTTAGGTTTAACGAGCGGGCTTTCAATCGTAAATTAACATCTTTGGTAACTAAAGTTACGTGCTTATCAGGATTTTCTTCAGCTAATTTTAATGCTGCGTTTAGTATATGGTGGTCGTTTTTGCGTTCGCCAAATATTCTATCAGCATCAACGCTACCACGCTCGTTCATTATTACTTTAAACTGTCCTTTCTTTTGGTCGTTTATCCAGTTCCATTGTTGCAGATTAATTTCACGGCTTAACTTATCCAACTCACGAGCAAACTCACGAGCCACGTAGTTTATGGTTTCGTTACCTTTTTTAAATTTATCTACCTCTTCCAACACCGTTATAGGTATGGCTACATCGTGTTCGGCAAAACTATGTAGTGCGTTGTGGTCGTGTAATATTACAGAAGTATCAAGTACAAATATTTTTTTAATGCCTTTGGGTGTTACTTTCTTAGCCATGATGTTGGGGGGTTAGTTGTATTATGTATGTTGTAAAACTTGATTATTCGTTGTTGATGTTTTTTTAAGGTCTCATGATAACGCTTCGCTAAGTTGGGTGGTAGCTGGTGGTTTTATTT
>JBEBIC010000029.1:0-19531 GCA_040080595.1 Bacteroidia bacterium
CTCATAGACTTAATAAAATCAACAAACAATATACTTTGTTCCAAATTGTAATTTGAACTTATAATCGAAGATAAATAAATCCTAGCTAAAAATTCACGTTTAAATTCATAATTAGCTATTGATGCCGTTTCAAATATTTTTAATGTTAAATCGAAAAACTCATTACTTTTTAAATAGTTTGAATTTACTTTTTCTTGCTTTAATTCATTAAATTTTACACCAAGTACTTTAACAAAACTGTTTATTCTTTCTTGCTGTATTCTTCCATTAAAGTCAAATAAAACTTCGTTAATCAAACTTCCTACTATAGGTAGTAAATTTATCGTTGATTTTATTGTTCCTATTGCAAGTTGCTTAGAAATTAATCTAGCTTCAGTACTTATGTTGTCCTTCTTCATTACATTTTCCTAATCAAACGCATCAAGTTATTTTCGCGTGTACCCCAGTGGTAGCCTAAGTCGTAGGGCAATGGTTTTACTTTTAGCGAGTCGCGTTTATATAGTTCTTTTACGTCGAGCTGGTAGCCGTAATCAAAATCGGAAACTGGCTTTACATACTTTCCATACAGTGTAAGGTCGTAATTTTTCAAATCAAAATTGTGCAATGCCACGCCAGTATCGTCTTGTAGCAAAAATTTACTTTTGTTTACTACCAAGCGGGTAATGTTGCTAAATACATTTAGGTGCATTATGTACGATGCACTTTTGGCGTAAGTAGTAGATTCTTGTATGGTGTTAGATAAGTATTTGTAAAATGGTTTTGAGGCACTAAAATTAGCATCTATTAAATCGCAACTATAGTAATATACCGTGCGCACATCTTGCGCATTGCCGTAAGGATGAAACTGTATTTTTAAACCACGTGGACGACCTTTGCTCAAGTACGCTTTTTCGTAATCAATAGCTATTTCGGCTCCTGTACTATCTATGCTTATTTTTTTTACATCAATAATAGTATTGCCTGTACGTTTTATAAACATACTTAATAGTGGCAACACGCCATCTACCCTACTGCTTTGAAGTTGAGTGTTCATTTTGCGTGTTATAAAATAACTCTTGTTAAAAATATCGTCCAAACTTTGTGTAAAGTTGGTAAAGTATTCGTTGGTAAATGTTTCGTTAAATTGTGTAGGCGCAGCGTAACCTCCTGTAGGCTCTAAGGCAAGCATGTAGTAGGTTTTAGCGTTAGGAAAAAAACTATACACACTTACAAAATCGGGCCCACTAAACGGATAAAATATAGTACGGTCGGTTTTGTTGGCTTCGGCACATTCGGTTTTTGCCCAATTACGCATTTTTATATAACGTGTTCTATCTACTACTTTCCATGCACTATCCATAAAGTGTTGGTACTTTTTGTATGCAGGGAAATTTTCGGCTGCTACATATTCTTTAGTATTGGTGGGTATTCCAGAAGCAAAGCTCGCCATTACATCATACTTATTACCTGCACTTACAGGTACTGCTATTTGCATCAAACTATCCATATTAACGGTAGATGCAATAGTAGTTACTGTATCTGTTGCCACTACAGCCGTGTCAGCAACATGGGCTGTATCTGCCGTTGTTGTTGGAGTTTGAGTATTTGTTTGTGTGTTACAACTTGCTACTGTGGCAAGTATAAATGCGCTTACTACTAATTTATTCATTACTGCGTTGTGTGTTTATGTGTGTGGCTATAAAATATACTATGCTACCAACAACCAGTGTTAGCAAGCCTGTTAATGATTCGGTAGTTTTATGTTGTGCTGCAAATGTAATAGTCCAGCCTTCAATTATCAAAAACAAAATAGTGGTAATAGGATAGCCCCACGACCGCTTTAGTAGTGTACCTTTTTTACGTTCGGTATAGCGATGTATAAATACACCCATTACTACCAAAAACGTAAACATACCGAGTATCATACCTATGTAAGTCATTATAGATTCGAAACTTGCTGTAAGTATTAACAGTACCGATATAAATGATTGTAGCAACAATGCTGTAACAGGAATACCCGCATGGGTTACACTTGCAAATATACTTAGCACCTTATAATCGGTACCCAAAGTATGCAACACACGTGGCCCAAATACCGTGTAAGCACACACACTAGCCAATAGTGCTACACATATTATGGCACTTACTATTTTGCTTCCTACTCCACCAAATATGGCTTGTGCGGCCAAAAAACCTACATCTAACTGTCCGCTAAGTTGTAGCAATGGCACGGCAAGCATAAACACTAAGTTTAGTGCTATGTACATTATCATTACCAAACCTGCGCCACCTACTAGCGAGCGGGTAAGATTAACTTCTGGATTTTTAATTTCGCTAGCTATATATATGGCACTATTCCAACCACTATACGCATACGACACATAGATTAATGAAGTGGCAAATGAGTTGGAAAATAAATAATTTATATCAACACTGCTTACGCTAAACACAAAGCTATCATTAGCACCATGCAATACGCCCGCTATTACAAAAAATAATATTAAGCCTAAGTTAAGTGCCGTAGATATAGTTTGTAATGCTGCACTTAATTTTAAACTTATACCATTAACAATAGTGATGATGGTAATAAGCGCAACGGCTATGTGTACCTCAGTAACATTGCTTAATAGCGTGCCTTCGGTTATGGTCTTAAAATATTTGGCAAACGCCATTGCTGATAGTGCCGCAGGTGCTGCAAAACCTATAAGACTACTTACAAAGGCACTTAAAAATCCCAACAGTGGGTGATATATTTTACTTAAATAATTGTACTCTCCTCCCGAACGTGGCATAGCTGTAGCTAACTCGCTATAATTTAATGCGCCACATATTGCAACAATACCACCCACTAACCACAACATAAGTATAGCAAACACTGATGGTGTCCCCCCTACCTGAAAACCCAAACTGGTAAACACGCCCGTACCCACCATACTGGATATAACCAATGATATGGCAGCAGTAAGTTTTAATTTGTTGGAAGTGTGAGGCATGGTGTGTTTGCTATTTTATATATCGTGCGAATATATAAAAATTAGAGCTAATTATTTACGCATAAATACTCCTATCAATTATGACTTATAAGTAATTGAAATTACTTAATAACTTAGTTTGGCTCGTAAATAGTTGGTGTTAAACGTAATTTTTAAATTCGTAATTAATTTCAATCCCTTAGCAAAGCAACCTTACCTACTTTTTGCACCACTTGTTGTGTAGCGTTTATGGTATAGAGTAGTTTATATACGTACTCGCCAGTGGGGCATTGTAGGTCTTTATACATACCGTCCCAGCCTTTGGGGTTATTACTTAATTCGTACACGCAATTGCCACGGCGTGTGTATATTTTAAAATCATCAATAGTTATGTTGTAATATTTGGGTGCAAATACCTCGTTGAGTTTATCGGCATTAGGGGTAAAGGCATTGGGAATATAAAAACTGTAGGGCACGCCCTGCAAGCAATCATCTACGTGTATGTTGGCGGTTTTAGTACCGCAATAGTAGTGTCCGTTAAGTACATATACACCTGCTTCGTTTACGGTTATAGTAGGTGTGGTAGCACCAGTGCTCCACGCATAGTGTGGCATAGTGTGGCTAGTACTTAGTGTTATAGGTTGGTTTACGTTATTGAGGGTGCATAGTGTGGTATCTTTACCAAGGCTTAGGGCAAAGGTAGGTAGCGAGTCCAATAGTACGTGTGTGCTATCGGTTTGTGTGCCACATACTGTGGTGGTTTTTATTTTGTAGTTGCCTGCATTACTTACGTATATGCTAGGTGTAGTTTGGTTGGTGTTCCATGTGTAGCTGCTAAAGCCTGCTTGCGCTGTAAGTGCAAGGCTATCGCCTAGGCACACGGTAATAGTGCTAGGTAGGTTAAGCGTGGGTGTGTTGCGTATGCTTATTTTTACGGTATCGTATAACTCGCCACAACCTGTGGCGGTGCATTTTACCCAATATGTACCTGCGGTAGTTACTTGTAAGGTGTTGCCTGTACTACCGTTGCTCCATAATATGCTATCATACCCTGCGGGCGCAGTAAGGGTATAGGGTAAAGTGTTACGGCATAGCAAGGTATCTTTGCCTAGCTTGGGGGCGGTAAGGCTTGTAGGTAGTACGCTTACATCGTCTATGTAATAAACTACTCCCGCTATGTTATGGTCAGTGGTAATAAATGTGGTTTGTTCGTCAGTCAAAAAATTACCTATGGTTAGGTGTTGCTCGCCACCATGGGCTTTGTATAGGTTGGATATCAATACCCAATTGGCAGTATCGGTTATTATATGTTTGCTTTTTATTTGTGGTGTAATACCTAATAGAACTTTGCCTATAGCATCATAACCAACTCCGTTATTCCATGTAAGTAAGGTGTCGCTTATATGGGCATCTATATTTTGTATAGCAAAAAAGGATGTAGAAGGTGTTTGATTTACCCTGTTTACATAATAACTTACACAGTATATACTATCTTTAATTAAAGTAGATGAAAAACCACCTTGTAAATAACTGCGTATGTTAGGGATGAGACTATAATTCCCCCATAGGTCTCTGTGGTGGTGACCTATTAATGAAGCGTATGCGTTACCCGTTTTAGGGATTTGAAACCCATATCCATTTTCAGGAGCAGAATAGTCGGTGTTTGAAGGGGCGCACGCATTAAAATAATATAAATTAGACAATGTATTCTGCCAATTAAGCACATTAGTTTGCACATATTCAGCACCACTATTACTACCAGGACAATTAATATAATTTTCAAACGAAGGATTAAGCACTAAGTTTTGGGCATGTAAATACACACTATTAAAAATAGAAAAATAGAAAAATAGAAAAATAGAAAAACGAGTTTTCATAGTAGTTATATTTATAATAACCTGTTGCATTACGCTGTAATGCAACAGGTTAAGTGTAACTTAAAAAAAATTATTGTTTGGTAATAATACCTGCTTTATAGCTAGTACCCGATGTTATACGGTACGTATATACACCTACTTGTAAGGTACTAATATCAAATGTTTTAGTAAACTCGCCTTGTGCTATTTGCGTAGCAGGCATATTTATTACTACCTTGCCCAATACATCTATTAGTTGCATGGTGTATTCAGCATCTTCATCAGCACTAATGTTAAGGGTAATATTGTTGCTTGCGGGATTAGGATATACGCTAACGTTACTATTGGTAATGGTATTTTGCGTTATGCCTGTTGGACTCGCAAATTTACAACCTTGGCAAGTAGGCGTTACATACGCCACTTTCGTAACCGAGTTGCACGCATTACTTAGCGTAACAGTAATACGAAAAATTTTGTTGTACGATGTGGGTACTCCATTAGTATAAGCAAAATAGCCCTTCCAACCTCCTGTACATGCCGCAGATGGCAAACCTGTTAGCGGAGTACTTGTGCCTGGCACATTGTAATTAGCCCACTTTGCTGTAGATACACAATAGCTGTTAAGTCCATCAAACGGAGTGCCAGAGCCTCCTGCCGTGTAAGCCAAAGCACCTGTATTAATAATGTTGCTATATATTACTCCGCCTGAGCTATTTACTTCATCTACAATTACGGTACGATTTGTAATAGTTCCTGTAGAATTATTGGTACTATAGCCTAATGTAGCTGTGCCTACTGCAATTGCATTAGCAGGAGTAGAACCTGCAGTAGCTGTTACTGGTGTATATACACCTGCAGAATATATACGCAAATCCATTACTGGTGGTATAGGAGCTATAACATTAAGCAAATAGCTTACTGTGGTTACCACATCACACGCATCTTTAACGGAGTAGGTAATAGTTACAAAACCTGTTATGTTAGTTAAGTTTTTGCCTACACCATCTGTTAATGTGCTTAGGTTAAAATTAGCTGAGGGTTGTCCTGTAGTCCACGTGCCTACATAGTTTATTGCATTAACGTCTGCACAAGCAGGAGTTATGCTAAACTTATACTGGGCAGGTGTACCACCAAGTGTAATGGGGTTAAATGCAAAATTTCCATTTTGGCAAAATACACGTATGCCACCATTGTCGCAATCGCCCGTAGTACCCAAATTATTAATAGTAAAACCTGTTAGGTTTACATTACCATTGGCATAGGTGTAATTTTCTCCATCTATTTGTGTAGGCACGGTAAACATATTGTACTGTAGTAATGGGTTGCCGCCTATTACAAAACGAGAATCAACAAAGGCTGGGCTTGTACCTGTACTTATAGCACTTATAGCATTGGTAGTAGTAAGTATGCCCACCATATTAGTACCTGTAAGTGTACCCGAAGTATATATGGGCGATACGCCATATATTTTGCCATTTTTACCCATTTCTAATTGAGTGTTGGACAAATCGTAGGCGCCTGCAATAGTTACATTACTTACTGTAAAATTACTCGTTAGTATTTGTTTTACACCTCCTGTGCAACTAACATATAGTTTGGGAGTAGTTGTGGAATTATCAAACTCAACGCCTCGTGCGCCAGCAACATTGTAGCTTTTAGCAAATTGATTATTCCATAAGTAATTATTTGTCGGGTCAAATCTCATAGTAAATACTTTACCATTGGAAGACGACCATGCTAAATAGCTATTATCCCAAGATAAATCTACATCTATACCGCTTAAATCGGACGTGTTGGTTAATCCTAAGTCTGTATTAGTGGCTACGCTTGTAACCGCCGCAATACCTGTGCTCGAAATTTCGGCTCTAACGATACCATTGCCACATACTGCATATAAAAAACGCTTGGCAGTAGCACCACTACCTGTATATACTTTGGTTATTGCAAACGCAACATTAAAAGCATTGCCAACGCTTGCTGTACCACTGTTTATAAAAAATGGTAAGGGATCATTAGCTACATTACCACAGGTTGCTGTTCCGTTAGTTATAAGTATAGGTGTTGCACCTGAGCAATTTACCTTTACATAATACAGTCCGTTATTATTTAGTGCTCCTAAACTGTATATAACGTAATATTGCTTACATGCGCCAGGTATGGGTACTATCCCTATTTGTGCACCCAGCCAGCCATATGCGTTTGCACAATCAAGAGGTAAGTTACCAATAAGTACGTTAGTATTAGAGAAAATTGCGCCGTTACGTACATAAAACAAGGTTGCGCCGTTAGCATCATAAGCTGCGTTAGCTACTGAGTAAGCTCCATTCCCACCTTGTGTGGTACTTGTTGGAGTGGCGGTAGTCATATTAAACTTTTTTGGTGGCATAGTCCAATAATTCATTTGGGCTAATGCCGTGTGTACTGTTGCGCCTAGCACTGCTAGGGCTACGAGTGTGGTTTTAATTAGTTTCATTGCTTAAGTGTTTTTTAATTTATATAATTTTACGTAGTAGTTTGTTGTGTAACACAACAAATAACAATAAATGAAAGCGGTAAACTACGGTGGGTCGGGCGAGCTTAAGAATAATTTCATTTTTAGTAATGATTATTCTACTCCGTCTCTACGTAGAGTATTTATACAAATTAGAGCGTGAGACAGTTGCTGTTACTCGCACCAGCGGGAGTCGAAACCCTATGCACAAAGTAAAAGCAACGCTCACGCCTTAGGCGTGAACGTTTACTCATACTCCCTGCGCAATTGAAATTTTCGACTTTTCTGGTGCAGGATGATATAGCAAACGCTATTTTTTTATTTATTGTTAGAGTACTAACGTATAATTGTAGTTTTTATTATTCTAAATGTACTATTTATTTTGAATTTAAGCATTAAAATGTTTTTATTACTTGTTGCTTATTACCAAATTTCATTTTTAACACTAAAACTCAACAACAAATTATAAGTAAGTGCCAAAAACAAAACTGTAGCACATAGCAAGTGTGCGGGTTGCGCTAATGCAGGCATAGCAAAATAAGCTAACACTATGCCTATAAATATTTCGGCAAGTACGCTACCCAATAGTATTTTGTAAGTAATGGCATAGCTTATATTGTTTTTAACACTACTATACATGTATAATAATAACCCTAAAAATGCCAATGATGATGTGCGATGTATGTAAAATAAATAGTCCAATTTATCTATCCATAACTCTCGGTGTATAAATTGTAGGGCAAACGATATTTCGTCTATTTGCGCTCGTACCAGTGTACCTAGCATTATTTGCGCTAACAACATTACCAATGCTATTATGCTTAATATCTTGTAACGCTTGCTAACAGGCTGTTGTAGCGGCGTATTATTATTTAGTATAAAAACACATGTTAATGATACCGCCGCTATAACCAATGCACCTATTAAATGTATAGTTATTTTAACGGAGGCTAAGTTCGCATCAACCACTAACTTACCTAACCACCCCTGAAAGCCTGTAAGTAGCACCAATGCTAGCGAAAGTAGTACTACACTACGGTGTGTTTTTATAAACTTAACGCTCCACCCTAACTGTATTAATACAAACACACCAAGTAACGCACCCAACAAACGATTAATGTACTCTACCCAAGTGTGGTACACGTTAAACGAAGTGTCCACGTATTTAAACTGATAAAGTTCCTTGTAGTTAAATGGTAATTGGCTTTCGTTAGTAGGTGGTATCCATCTCCCAAAGCATTTGGGCCAATCGGGGCAGCCCATTCCGCTTTGTGTCATACGTACTACACTGCCTGCTATTACTACCAAAAGTATAGTTGCTAGCACTACATAATTCCATTTAACAAAGGCTTTCATTATTTTATGGTATTACCGCAGGCTTTGTAACTTACTCCGTTAGTTTTTACTATTACTGTAGCATTACCAGCATCTCCCGAGGCTTCGTGCATACATTTTTCTTTAGTTATAATTACCGAAAAATCTTGTGTTTTAGTATTAAAACTAAGTGTGCCCGATAAATTTATTTTATTCCCTCCAGTTTCCATTTTACGTACTAATGTGCCCTTCCATATTTCTTTGCCATAATTTAATTGCACCTCCACAGGATAATCTCCGTTTGAGGATTGTTTTAAATTAATGTACCAACCAGGTTCAGTACCCGATGCGGTGTAAAAGTCAGTAATTTCAGCGGCTTCCTCCACAATAGCTTCATTTACGGCAGAAGCAATAGTAGCCGAATCTGCGCCATATTTGCTACTTACAGTATCAGTAATTACTATGGTAGAATCTGCATTAACTATGGTGGTAGTTGTGGCATTGTTACATGCTGTAAATGCACTTAATGTTATTAGTATTGCTAGTAATTTTGTATTCATGGTTATAGTTTTTAAATTATTAATTAAAAGATATGTTTATTTTAAGAAATTTACTTTGTTATACGTTCAATATTAAACGTAATTCGTAATTTCTAATTTGTAATTCCTACACTATCATCATCTGTTTCGCCAAACAAATGTTTTTGGTTCAGTATTAAAAATGCCCCTCCTACACTTATGGCAGCATCGGCAATATTAAATATAAAACTAAAAAACGTAAGTTCCTCGCCAGCATATATAGGCGACCACGACGGGTAATGTGCTTGTATAATAGGAAAGTAAAGCATATCTACCACTTGCCCTTGTAAGAAACCAGCGTAACCACCTTCTTTGGGCATAAATGTAGCTACTTGCGTAAAGCTTTCGTTAAACCACAAACCATAAAAAGCACAATCTATAACATTACCCAATGCTCCTACCATTATAAGCGATACGGTGGCAACGGCCGTCCAGTGTGCATTTTTAATAATTAATTGGCGCAACCACCATATAAAACCAATTATAGCAACGATACGAAACACGCTTAAAAAATATTTGCCCACTACTCCGCCAAACTCTATACCGTATGCCATACCATTGTTTTCGGTAAAATGCAACAGCGCCCAATTGCCCAGCATAGGTATTTGTTCGCCAATAAGTAAGTGTGTTTTAATCCATATTTTTAAGGATTGGTCAGCTATTAAAACCCCAAATATAATGCACAATGCAAGTGCTAAAAGTCGTTTGTTCATTAATGTTTATGTAATAAAAAAGTCCCGAAAACAACCATTGCTTTCGGGACGTAAATATGATAAATTATTTGCTAGTTTCATTTAATTAATTAGGTAATTATTTAATTAAATTTGGTCATCAACAATTAATCTAGGTAAGCATAATTTTTAATTCGTAATTCGTAATTTGAATCTATCTGTCGCCGTTTACAACAATTTTAGCCTCTACACTTAATGTAGCATGTGGCACACTACGTAAGCGTTCTTTACTTATCAATCGTCCTGTAACACGGCATATACCGTAGGTTTTGTTTTGCACACGTATTAATGCGTGCTCCAAAGCCTCAATAAATTTTTGTTGGCGTTGTGCAAGTTGTGCAGTTTCTTCACGGCTAAGTACCTCTCCACCATCTTCTAGCAACTTAAATGTTGGCGAAGTATCATCAGTACCATGGTCATCCTTGTGTGATAACGTATCTTTTAACACTTCAAAATCTTTGCGTGCATCAGCTAACTTTTTATCTATTAATGTATAAAAATCAGCCAACTCTTCGTCAGAGTAGCGTGTGCGCATGTCTGTACTTTTTACATCTATTATTTGTTGTGGAACTTCTATATGTTGCGGTGCGGCATAAGCACTTTCGTCATAAATATTATTCTGACGCTTTAAGGTTTTCATCCCCTTGTGCAACGATGGAAATTTATTTGCCTTTTCCTTTACAAATTTAATTTTCTCAGGTTTAAATCGTGCTGCTTCTGCTTTCAATTCTTTTGCAGTAGGCTTTTTAACTTTTGGTGCTTTTACCTTAGCTATTTTCACCTTTACTACTTTTACCTTGGCTATTTTAGTTTTTACTATTGCCTTAGCAACAGGTTTTGCAACCGCTTTTTTAGCAACAGGTTTAATTACTTTCTTAGGAGTAGTTTTTACTACATTTTTTGCAATTACTTTTTTGGTTACTGCTTTTTTAGGTACAGTCTTAATTACTTTCTTAGGTGCAGTTTTTACAACCTTTTTTGCAATTACTTTTTTGGCTACTGCTTTTTTAGGTGCAGTCTTAATTACTTTCTTAGGTGCAGTTTTCACTACTTTTTTCGCAATTACTTTTTTGGCTACTGCTTTTTTAGGTGCAGTCTTAATTACTTTCTTAGGTGCAGTTTTCACTACCTTTTTTGCAATTACTTTTTTGGCTACTGCTTTTTTAGGTGCAGTCTTAATTACTTTCTTAGGTGCAGTTTTCACTACTTTTTTCGCAATTACTTTTTTGGCTACTGCTTTTTTAGGTGCAGTCTTAATTACTTTCTTAGGTGCAGTTTTCACTACCTTTTTTGCAATTACTTTTTTGGCTACTGGTTTTACTGCTTTTTTAGGCGCAACTTTTTTAGCTACCGTTTTGGTTGCTGGTTTACTTGCAATAGTTTTTTTAACTATTTTCTTTGGAGCTACTTTTTTTGCCATTATTTACTTTGTTTTTAAATTTTCTCTACTAATAACTTGGTTTTGATGGTATCATCAATTTCAATTTCAACAAAATTCAATCCTTCATTTTCTACCTCTTCTATACGCTCTGCCAAAATTTCTGTACAAATATAGTCATAATTATTATGTATAGCCGACTTTAATGCTTGATTAGCTAATATTTTAACAATTACCTTGTCTGTTAGTGCTAAATCCGATGTTTTTCTTATGTTTTGAATTCTATTTATCAACTCACGAGAAATCCCCTCTTCTACCAACGCTGGCGTAAGCGTTACATCCAACGCTACTGTTAAACTGCCCGCATTTGCTACTTTCCAACCTTCTATATCTACTGGTATTATTTCTATATCTTCGGTTAGTAGTGTAAACTCCTCCCCTCCTATTTCAAAAGTAAATGCGCCATTTTGCTCAATACTAGCAATAACTGTTTTACTGTTAGTTTCGCAATAGTCTTGTATGGCTTTCATGTGCTTGCCATATTTTTTGCCCAACATCTTAAAGTTTAGCTTCATGTTTTTTACTATTTGCACATCGGCTTCGCTTACAAACTCTAGTTGTTTAACGTTTACTTCGCTCAATATTAAATCGGCAACGGCTTTTATCTTGGTTTCAATATCCGCATTTAATACTGGTATTTGTATTTTTTGTAATGGCTGACGTACTTTTAAATTTTCCTTTTTGCGTATTGATAATACCATTGATGATATTTTTTGTGCATAGGCCATACGTTCCTCCAAGTCTTTGTTTATAAGCGCTGTATTACTTGGTGTCCAATCGGTTAAATGTATTGATGTATTGTTTTCGCTTAAATTTTGATGCAACCAATCGCTAAAAAATGGTGCAATAGGGCTCATTAATTGGGCTAACGTACTCAAGCATTCGTACAAAGTTTCGTAGGCTGCTTTTTTATCGTTGTCCATTACTCCTTTCCAAAAACGACGGCGACTTAAACGTACATACCAATTGCTCAAATGCTCATCTACAAACTCCTCCACGGCACGTGCAGCACGGTGTGGCTCATAAGCGTCTAAAGCTTCGGTTACATCAGCTACTAAGCTGTTTAGTTTAGATATAATCCACTGATCCAATTCTATACGCTGTGCGTAAGGTTCTATGTTATTTTTATCAAATGTAAAGGCATCAAGATTAGCATAAATAGCAAAGAAATTGTAAGTATTATAAATAGTACCAAACAATTTGCGTTGTACTTCGGTTATGCCATCTGTATCAAATTTTAAGTTATCCCACGGTGCAGCATTGGCTATCATATACCAACGTGTTGCATCAGCGCCATACTGTTGTAGTGTACCAAATGGGTCAATACCATTGCCCAAACGCTTGCTCATTTTGTTGCCGTTTTTATCCAACACCAAACCATTACTCACCACGTTTTTGTAGGCTACGCTGTCAAACACTAGTACCGCTATAGCATGCAGTGTAAAAAACCAACCACGTGTTTGATCTACGCCTTCGGCAATAAAATCGGCAGGATAATATTTTTTCTCATCAATTAGTTCTTTGTTTTCAAATGGATAGTGCAACTGTGCGTAAGGCATTGCGCCACTATCAAACCACACGTCTATAAGGTCGGCTTCGCGGTGCATTTCGCCAAACTCTTCGTCGTACAACACTACATTATCAATATAGGGTTTGTGTAAGTCAAAATTAGGATTGTCTGTATCTACTGTATTTACTATGCCCGCAGCGTTTGCTTTAGCTATTTCGTTTTTAAGTTCTTCTATACTTCCTATGCAAATTGTTTTTTCGCCATTAGCCGTGCGCCATATAGGCAAGGGTATTCCCCAAAAGCGTGAGCGTGATAAATTCCAATCGTTTAGGTTTTCTAGCCAATTGCCAAAACGCCCAGTACCAGTGTGTTCGGGCTTCCAGTTAATGGTTTTGTTTAGTGCTATTAATCGGTCTTTGGCGGCGGTAGTTTTTATAAACCAACTGTCTAATGGGTAGTACAATATAGGTTTATCAGTACGCCAACAGTGCGGATAGCTATGTTCGTATTTTTCTTTTTTAAATAATAAACCTTCGTGTTGTAGCTTTAAACAAATAATTTCATCGGCACTCAAATAATTTTTAAGTTCCTTTATAATGTGCGCCATTGCTGGTTGTTGCACGGCAAGTTCAGTAGCTTTTTCTTCGTCAGTTAAATACGCTTCTTTTACATAACGCCCTTGCAATGGATACACCGCATCATTTACCTCATCGGTAAATTTACCACGCTTGTCCACCAAGGTAAGCGAACCTATACCATTTTGCTTGGCTACTCTAAAGTCATCAGCACCAAAGCTAGGCGCAATATGCACTATACCTGTACCGTCATCAGTTGTTACAAAATCGCCTATTATTACACGAAACGCATCGCCATCGGTTGGTTGTGTGTAGGGTAATAATTGTTGGTAACGTATGCCCTCTAAGTCGCTCCCTTTAAGTAGTGCAAGCACTTGGTAGGGTATGGCTTTGTCGCCCTGTTTGTAATCATCAAATGATAAATTGGCATTAGCCACAGAAAAATATTTGCCTAATAAATTTTCGGCAACTATAACCTGTACTACCTCAAACGTGTAAGGGCTTATGGTTTTAACCACACAATAATTTATGTTTTTACCTACGGCTAGTGCAGTATTGCTAGGCAATGTCCATGGCGTGGTTGTCCAAGCTAAGAAATAAAGTGGAGCGGTATCAGTGCTTAATTTTGCAGTAAACTCAGCACTTACTTTAAACATAGCCACAGCACTTGTATCTTTTACGTTGCGGTAGCACCCAGGCTGATTAATTTCGTGCGAGCTTAAACCCGTACCTGCCGCAGGACTGTAAGGTTGTATGGTGTAGCCCTTGTATATTAAATTCTTTTTGTATAGGTTTTGTAACAACCACCATACACTTTCAATGTAGTTGTTGTCGTAGGTAACGTAAGGCGCTTTCATATCTACCCAATAGCCCATTTTTTGGGTAAGGTCGTTCCATATATCGGTGTATTTCATTACCTCTTTGCGACAAGCGGTATTGTAATCTTCTACCGAAATATATTTGGGCGAGTTTTTATTGCCAATATCTTCTTTGGTAATACCCAATGCTTTTTCCACGCTTAGCTCTACTGGTAAACCGTGCGTATCCCAACCTGCTTTACGCTCTACTTTAAAACCTTGCAATGTTTTATATCTACAAAAAATATCTTTTATAGTACGCCCCATTACGTGGTGTATGCCTGGCAAACCGTTGGCACTTGGCGGACCTTCGTAAAACACAAATGGTGTAGCGCCATTGCGGTTAGTTACCGATTTTTCAAACGTATTATTGGCTGCCCATTTAGCTAATAACTCCTCAGTTATATTGGGTAGGTTAAGGGCTTTGTATTCTTTGTAAACGCTCATAATTGCATATTTTATATTTGTGCAAAAGTAGTGCTATTTTTTGAATTGTAGCCGATGAAAATACCGCCATGAATTAAGGGTTTTTCTTAACCCATTTGGATATTCATTTATGTTGGTTGCTACACTAGTTACGGCAGCTATTTTCTTATAATTTTGTAAACCTTGTAGTATTAGTTATTTGTAATAACGACTGTTAGCTATGCACTATAATAAACTATTTACAACAATCATAAAAAACATTATGCAAAGAGAAATTATAACCACTGCCGACGGCAGCAAAACTATACAAATAGTAGATTGGAACGAGCAGTACCACAGCGTGCATGGCGCTATACAAGAGGCTATGCACATATATATTACCGCAGGGCTTTTATCAATTAAAAAACAAAATATTTCAATACTTGAAATGGGTTTTGGTACTGGCTTAAATTGTTTTTTAACTCTTGAGCAAGCATTAAAAAACAAACTAAACATTAATTACACTGGTATAGAAGCATATCCTGTTACCAACCTAGAACACAAGGCATTGGGCTATGCAGCAGTTATGGATACTAGCATTACCAATTATTTAAGCGCTATTGAAACTTGCAATTGGAACGATACGATAGCCATACACCCATCGTTTTTATTACACAAGGTACACGCTTCATTTGAAGCGTGGCTAGCACCAGCTAATACTTATGACCTTATTTATTTTGATGCCTTTAGCCCTAATTTACAACCTGAATTATGGACTACAGATATGTTTAACAAAATGTTTCGTGTATTAAAACCAAATGGAGTACTCATTACTTATTGCGCTAAAGGACAAGTTAAGCGTAACCTAAAAGAGACTGGTTTTACAATTGAAAGTTTGCCAGGCCCTGTGGGTAAGCGCGAAATAACCAGAGCTCACAAGCAAGCGTAATTACTCTTTTGGCAACAGAGTAGTTTTACATTCGTAAGTATTGCTTAGAGTACGGCAAGCCAATACTCATTAACTTTAAAAACATTAAGGTTGTGTATGGAATTAGCTATTAACGTTAAAAAGCGCTACACCTCTTGGTACTTATAGCCTACGCCCTTTAGTGTTTTTATAATATCGTTACCAAAACGTTCACGCAGTTTACGTATGTGTACGTCTATAGTGCGGTCGCCTACTACTACATCATCTCCCCATACTTGGTTTAATATTTCGTCGCGCCCAAATACATTATTAGGTTTGGATACCAACAGTGCCAATAGCTCAAACTCCTTGCGGGGCAGTTCATGTGTTTTATTTTCGTAATGTACTACGTATTGCGCTCTATCAATTATAATTTTGGCAGCTACTATAGCTTCGGTTATTGGTTCTGTTTCGGTTCTGCTTACACGGCGCAATAGTGCATTTATGCGGCTTATAAGCACTTGCGGTTTTATAGGTTTTATTACATAATCGTCTGCTCCTGCTTCCAGTCCTGCTATTTGTGCATGGTCTTCGGCACGTGCAGTTATAAGCATTATGGGTATTTGTTTTAAACTTTCGTTGGCACGCATAAGCGCACAAGCTTCTACACCGCTCATTACAGGCATCATTACATCTAACAATATAAGTGCAGGATTATGCTTTATAGCAAGTTCTACTGCTGTTTTGCCATTGTGTGCTACTATTACCTCAAAGCCTTCTTTGCGCAAGTTATACGACACCAATTCGGTTATATCCTCTTCGTCATCGGCTATTAGTATTTTTAGTTTCATGTTAAATAATTGTAATTTGTAACAGTATTGTTTCTTATTCGCCAACGTAATTCGTAATTACTACTCATTACTTAGATTAGTGTAGGTGTTAATTTTGCTTTATATTCTTCGTATAGCAAGTGTACTATGCCATCTACTACGCCTATTTTGGGTACTATTATTTTTTTAATGTGAGCATAGTGCATTACGTTTATAAATATTTCGCTTGCGGGTAATATTACATCGGCTCTATCTTCATTTAAGCCCAATAGTCGCACACGCTCCTCAAAGGTATATGATATTAGCAAATTGTAGTTGCTTAATATATCATCTATATGCAAAGGTTTACCTTCTTTTTTAGCTATCATCGTAGCTATTTTATTAATGTTTCCACCCGAACCTATTGCCTGCAAACCATCTTCGCCTGCGTGCACATTTTTCTTTATCCAAAGTTTCATTTCTTCGTACACGGGTGTTAGTCCGTTGCTTTGTAGCAAGCGTATTGTACCTACATTAAACGAATGCGAAGCCACTACTTTTTTATTTTCTATAAATGTAAGTTCGGTACTTCCTCCACCTACATCTATGTACAAATAATTTTTATCCGCATCTAAGTGGTCTTCTATATGGTTGGCACTTATTATATCGGCTTCTTTATCGCCGCTTACTACTTCTATGGCTATATCAGTAAGTTCTTTTATTTGCGCTACTAATTCAGCACCGTTCTTCGCATCACGCATTGCACTAGTAGCGCAGGCTCTGTAGCTTATTACATCGTCGTGCACATCTATCAAGTTTTTAAATGCAAACATCGTTTTAAGCAATCGTTTACTGTTTTTACTCGATATTTCGCCAGTATTAAACACGTCTGTACCTAAGCGCAAAGGCACACGTATGAGCGATGTTTTTTTAAATGTAATTGTTTTATTTACTTCAAATACATTACAAAATAATAATCGTATTGCGTTTGAACCTATATCTATTGCTGCAAATTTCATGGTACTGAGCTATGTTGTTACACTAAAATTTAATTACTTAATTGTTGTTGCAAGTGTGCGTATATTGCCAATTGCGAGCGTACTTTTTTACGTTTATTTTTTACCAATGTATTGGCTTGTGCGTAATTAATTACACGTGCTTTTACATTGTCGTTCCAGTGCAAATCCAACTGTGTTTTTATTTCTTTTTTTATACTCTCATCTACTATTGGGCAAGCTACTTCCGTGCGCTCATCAAGGTTACGGCTCATAATATCTGCCGATGATATGTACATCAATTCCTTGCCACCATTACCAAAACAATACACACGTGAGTGCTCCAAGTATTGGTCTATAATGCTTACTATGGTTATGTTTTCACTTTGATTTTTAATACCTGGCACTAAGCAACATATACCACGTACAATTAATTTCACATTTACACCAGCATTACTAGCGTCGTATAATTTTTGTATCATACCATGGTCTTCCATATTATTTAGCTTAAAAAATAAGCTTGCGGGTTTGTTGGCTTTAGCAGCTTTTATTTCATTATCAATAAGTTGTTCAAACCTATTACGCATATAAAACGGTGCTACCAATAGTTGTGTGTATGTACCTGTTTGATAATTTATTTGAAAAAAATTAAACACCTTATCTACCTCAGTAGTTATGGCTTTGTTGGCAGTAAGCAAGCTATAATCAGTATATACACGAGCTGTATTTTCGTTAAAATTACCAGTGCCTATACTTGCTATTTGCACTTGCTTATCGGCCACTTTTTTGGTTATAATAAATAGTTTGGAATGCACCTTTAACCCAGGAATACCAAAGCGTACAATAGCCCCTACCTCTTGCAATTTGTTTGCCCAGTAAATATTATTTTCTTCATCAAATCGTGCCTGTAATTCCAACACTACATATACTCGCTTACCATTTTTTATAGCATTGAGTAATGTATAAGCTATTGATGAATTTTCGGCAATACGGTACAGTGTTATTTTTATACTTTCTACGTGTGGGTCTATGGCTGCCTCACGCAGTATATCGGTTACGTAACCATAATTATGATAAGGGAAAGTGAGTAATACATCTTTACGCTCTATTACATTAAGCAGGCTTGTTTGCCCAATAAAATCGGGGTGTGCCAATGTTTTTAACGATGGGTAATGTAATGTACTTGCGCCAATAGTTGGAAATTTCATAAAGTTGCGAAAGTTATGATAACGCCCACCAGGTATTACATTATTTTCGTCTTTCATACGTAGCTTTTTTACCAAATATGCAAGTAAATCTTTTGGCATTTCCTCATCGTAATTTAAGCGCACAGGCTTGCCTCGCTTACGTTTTTTTATACCCGATGTTAATTTTTCCGTGTACGATTTACTCAAGTCGTTATCTAATTCTAACTCGGCATCACGGGTTACTTTTACGGTGTATGCTTCTATGTGTTTGTAATTAAATATGGCAAAAATATCTTTTAAGCAATAGCGTATAACATCGTCCAACAGTATTATATACTCACGTTGTGCTATGTTGGGTAGTTTTACAAAGCGAGAAAAAAGTTCGGTAGGCAATTCTATTATAGAGTATTGTTCTTTGGGTAATAATGGGTCAAATACGCCATGTAATTTTACGGCTAGGTAAATAACTCTATCTTTTAAATACGGAAAGTTAGGTGCCGAGTTTAACATTATGGGTACAGATGACATGCGTATTTTATCAAAAAAATAATTGCGTACGTACTGTTGTTGCTCAGGGGTAAGGTTATTTTCGTTTACTATAAATATGTTGGCTTGCTCCAATTCTTTTTCAACACTACTATATGTTTTGTCAAACAGATCTTGCAACTCTATTACCCTATCAGTTATTTGTTCTATCAGGTCGTGGGCTTGCTTATGGTTTTTGTTGGATAATAAAGGGTTTTCTTCCTCTCGTTTAATAGAGGCTACACGCACTCTAAAAAACTCATCTAAATTATTAGAAAAAATACCCAAAAACTTTAGTCGTTCAATAAGCGGAACGGTTTTATCGTTAGCCTCTTGTAATACTCGGTGGTTAAAGGATAGCCAACTTATATCGCGCGGAATTAGCGTTGTATTCATATATAA
>JBEBIC010000220.1:0-4635 GCA_040080595.1 Bacteroidia bacterium
AAAGCAGTTTTTTTATTCATAGTCTTTGATTTCTTCAAAGCTAAGTATATTAAGCGACACAGAGATTTCTAGCACCAGAAATGTCTATTACCCCGTTTTTTACGAATAAATTTTAGTTGCTTAATAGCATTATTTACGCTATATTTGCATTTAGAATAATTCTAAATAATGGCTACTACCCTTGATAAACTTACACTACACACCTTTGCTACACTTATACAGTTTGGCAATAGCGATGTGGCGCTAAAGTTTCAAGAGTTGGGTTTGTTAGCAGGTACCGAACTTAAAATTACACACGTGGCTCCCTTAGGTTGTCCGTTGGTAATAGCGTTTGAAGGTATGCAAGTAACTATTCGTAAAAAAGACGCAAGCCTTTTAATTGTTACATCATAACACGAATACATTAGCCTATGAAAGTTGCATTAGTTGGAAACCCTAACGTTGGTAAATCTACCTTGTTTAACCTGCTTACAGGTATGAACCAAAAGGTGGGTAACTTTCCTGGTGTAACGGTTGATGTTAAAATGGGGCAAATTATCAACTGCCACAAAACTATTCAACTTATTGATTTACCTGGCGCATACAGCATTTACGCCAAAAGCGAAGATGAGCAAGTTACCACCAACGTAATAACTAATACCAAACACGCCCATCACCCCGATGTTATTTTGTACGTTGCCGATGCCAGTAGTTTAAAGCGTAGTTTGTTTTTTTGTTCGCAAATTATGGATTATGGCGTACCCGTAATTTTGTTGTTGAACATGGAAGATGTGTTACTTAAAAACAATGTAAGCATTAATATTAATGCACTGCGTGAGAGCTTAGGTATTCCAGTGTTTTTAATGTCGGCAAAAAACAACAAAGGTATAGAAGCGCTCAAAAATCAATTAACATTACAACACCAATTTACACCTACACCATTTTTAACAACCGAGCAATTACAAACCATATTACCTCCTCCATTAGTTGCTACAGCCATTAGTTATAATGAGCTGTATAACACGCAAGATACTATGGCCCTGCGCCCCAATTGGCGCAATTTTCAGCTCAATGAAACCATATTACGCTACGATATTTTAAAACAAATAAGTGCCAAAGTATTAAGTAATAACGGGCTTACTACTACCAAAACCAAAGACCATGAGTTAAGCAACAAAATAGACGATGTGCTATTGCACAAATTCTTAGGCCCATTCTTATTATTATTTGTGTTATTACTGGTGTTTGAAACCGTATTTACCCTTGCCGAATATCCCAAAGAATATATAGAGCAATTTTTTACTTACGGTACACAACTTGGGCATACCTATTTACCGAACAACTTTTTTACTGATTTACTCATCAACGGAATATGGGCAGGCATTGCGGGCGTGGTAATATTTGTACCCCAAATAGCCTTATTGTTTTTACTTATAGCCTTACTCGAAGATTCGGGCTATATGGCACGTATGAGTTGTATTACCGACCGTTTTATGCGTAACGTAGGACTCAACGGACGCTCCACCATACCGCTCATTAGTGCATTTGCTTGTGCAGTACCAGCTATTATGGGCGCACGTACCATAAGTAATACTAAAGAACGTTTAATAACTATGCTCGTATTACCACTTATGAGCTGTTCGGCTCGTTTACCAGTATTTGCAATACTTATAGCGGTAGCAGTACCATCAGTTAAAATTTTCGGGTTGTTTTCGTTACAATCGTTAGTACTGTTAGGTTTGTATTTACTAGGTTTTTTATCAGCAATAGTAGTGGCGCTTATTTCTAAATTTATTTTAAAAAGTAACGAAAATAGTTATTTCATTATTGAACTACCCAACTATCGCTTGCCTAATTTTAAAAGTGTAGCACGCACTATTTACGATAAATGCAAAGTGTTTTTGGTTGATGCAGGTAAAGTTATTGTAGTAATATCGGTAGTGCTGTGGCTAATGAGTAATTTTGGCCCTAACAACGTAATGGAAAATTTAACTACAACCTACAACGCACAATTAGCAGCACACCCAGCGCAGGCTGATAGTATTACGGCAAGTTATAACGCACAAAAAATAGCACACTCCTACGCAGGTATTATAGGTAAAGCCATAGAACCCGCCATAAAACCATTGGGCTTTGATTGGAAAATAGGCATAGCACTACTTACCTCGTTTGCAGCGCGTGAAGTATTTGTAGGCACTATGAGTACTATTTACAGCATTACCAATACGGACGATACCGCCACACTTACCCAACAAATGCAAAACGCAAAGTGGGACACCACCAACGCACCTATTTATACATTAGCCACCGCAGTATCGTTGCTATTATTTTACTTATTTGCTATGCAATGTATGAGTACACTTGCAGCTATGAAACGAGAAACAGGCACATGGAAATGGCCCATAATACAATTTGTATATATGTTTGCAATGGCTTACGCAGCCTCGTTTATAGCGTATCAGTTGTTGAGTTAATTATTGATAAATGACCCCTGAGCAACGCCAACAATACGCCCAAGTAATAAGCAAATATGTACCCGAAACTACCATACACAAAGTAGTAGATTGGGTAGAACACTATCGTTTTAAACTAAAAATAACACGAGCCCGAAGTACTAAGTTGGGCGATTTTATGAATGGTACAGGCAATAGTTTACACCAAATAACGGTAAACCACGACCTTAATACCTATAGTTTTTTTATAACATTGGTGCACGAAGTAGCGCATTTGGCTACTTACAATCAATACAAACATACCGTAAAACCACATGGCGACGAATGGAAATTTTCGTTTAAAATATTGATGCAACCTTTCCTCACTACCGATGTATTTCCTGCCGATGTACTTACCGAGTTGCGCCGTATGCTAGCTAACCCAACCGCAAGCTGTACTGATGTAGCATTGCAACGTGTACTGCGCAATTACAATGCTGATGCGCATAGTTTGGAATTTACATTAATAGAAAATTTATTAGAAGGGCAACAATTTGAATTTAAAGACCAACGTTTTTTAATAAAAGAAATAAGGCGCAAACGCTACTTATGCCTATCGTTAGATACCCAAAAAGAATACTCATTTAGTCCATTAGCCGAAGTACGCATGTGTTAAAATTACGATCGTTCAGTTGTAGCTTACTATTGGGTATATTTACCGCTACACCTTTAGCATCAACACTTCTACTTTATCAATAGCGTATAAGGCTTAGGGTAATGTAACCTTGGGCTACAAAACCTAAGGCTGTTACTAAATTAATTGCGCACCATTCATTTTTATTGCTACTTTAGCATTAATAATAAATAGCGTTTGCTATATCATCCTGCGTGTGAAAAGTCGAAATTTCAAGAAGGGCAGGGAGTAATAAGTAAACGCTCACGCAATATATGCGTGAGCGTTGCTTTTACTTTGTCTTTCGGGTTTCGACTCCCTCATACGCGAGTAACAGCAACTGTCTCACGCTATTTTTTAATCTCTGCTGCGAGACGAGCGGATTAAAAAACAATTAAACAATGAGTTTAGAAAAAGTACGACTGTCAAATGTAGATAGGGGAATTGGTATTTTTACTGCCGTAAATTCGTATAAATCAAGAAAGATAAACGAACAAATACTTGTTCAACAACAGAATAGTAATAAGCATTTATCTGATTTAAAACGTCAAATGAATGAAGCAAATTCAATTAACAGAACTATTTTAGAAAATCAATTAAAAGCCGAAGAGCACAAAGAAATTCAAAAATATTATAAGGCATTGTCATTTAACTTAAATGAAACAGTGGACTTAATTGCAAATTTACAAGACCAAATGGTTTTGAATTATGTTCTTGTAAACTATTACGACAAAATAAAAGCTAATATAATTGAATCTAACGATAATTTAGAAGAGCTAGGAGATAAAACTTATAATAGGCAAATTTTAGATAAATTAAACGTTGTGAAAATTAAAGCCGAAAAATATTTAGGTACATTTAATAATAATGTTTTAAATAAAATAGACCAGCTTATTATTGATTTTAATGATGAAGAACGGAAGATTAATGAGTTTAATAAAATTGAAATTAAACCTGAAATTTTAAATTACAAAAAAATTACAGACAAATGGAGGGTAAATCCATTAAGGGTTTTCGGTATAATTATTTTATCAATAATTTGTATATTTTGCCTTCTTGGATTAATCCTAAGTATTAAAGATGGTGGTTTTATACCAGGATTAATTGCGCTAACCATTTTTTCAATTCCATTATATTTTTTAGTTCGTGCTGAACAAAATTGGCGAAAAGATTTTTCAGTTTATAAAGCTGAACAAGATTTAAAAAGAATTGCAGCGGAGAAAATTTATAATCAAAAAAAGCAACAAATTGAAAGTGTTAAATTAGAAAATGATAAAAAATATGAGCACGAGTTGAATGAAAAAAAAGAGAGACTTTTAGAACACCCTCTATATGATGCGATGATTGAAATAAGTGAAAATCATAGTGGGTTTGAAAAATCACTATCAGAAATTACAGCACTAGAACTTGAGTTTAATAAGAAGTGGGGAGTATAAGTCAAGCTACTCCCTTGCTATCCCAAGCGTTAGGTAACCGTGTAGGCTACCGCATAGCGTCTCGCTTGTGGTACTCAATGTTAATAGTTCGGCTACGCTCACTACAAGTTTTAGT
>JBEBIC010000030.1:0-19346 GCA_040080595.1 Bacteroidia bacterium
GTTCTTGTGCATATTCCAATGTTACTTTGTAGTCTTTAATGCCTTTTTGCGAAGGTAAGTTGTACATCAAATCAGTAAGTATAACCTCACATATACCACGCAAACCACGTGCGCCAAGTTTGTTTTCCATGGCTTTTTCTACTATGAAATCTAGCACATCTTTATCAAAACTAAGTGTAATGCCATCTAAGGCAAATAGTTTTACATATTGTTTTATAATAGCATTTTTAGGCTCTAACAATATACGTTTTAATGCCACAGCATCTAACTTATCAAGGTTGGTAACGCTTGGGAAACGCCCTACTAACTCGGGTATTAAACCAAACGATTTTAAATCTTGTGGTGTTACGTATTGCAAAAAATTTTCTTTGTCGTATTCGTCAGAATTTGCACTTGCCGAGTAGCCTACGCTTGCAGTGTTTAATCGGTTAGATATTTTTCGTTCAATACCATCAAATGCACCACCAGCTACAAATAAAATGTTTTTGGTATTAATTTGTATTAATTTTTGTTCGGGGTGTTTACGTCCACCTTGTGGCGGAACGCCTACTACCGAGCCTTCCAACAGTTTTAGTAAGGCTTGTTGTACCCCCTCACCCGATACATCTCGGGTAATAGATGGATTGTCGCTCTTACGAGCAATTTTGTCTATTTCATCAATAAATACAATACCACGTTCGGCTGCTTTTTCGTCAAAATCGGCAGCTTGCAATAAGCGAGATAATATACTTTCTACATCTTCGCCCACATAACCCGCCTCTGTAAGCACAGTGGCATCGGCTATTGCAAACGGAACATTGAGCATACGTGCTATAGTTTTGGCAAGTAAAGTTTTTCCTGTACCAGTTTCGCCCACCAAAATAATGTTTGATTTTTCAATCTCTACATCATCATCGCTAATAATTTTTGATTGATTTAAACGTTTGTAGTGGTTGTACACCGCTACGCTAAGTAAGCGCTTGGCACGATCTTGCCCTATTACGTACTCGTCTAGTTTCTCTTTTATTTCGGTAGGTTTTACTAATTTAAGCGCAGCGTAGTTTCCTTTTTTGGAAGTATCTTCTTGCTTAGCAATGCTATTGGCAGCATCAGCACACGCGTCACATATATGACCCGTAGTGCCTGCTATCATTACCTTTACTTGCGAGTTATCACGCCCACAAAAACTACATTTTGCTTTTTTGTTATCGCTCGCCATTATTTTTTAACACGTGTTAATACTTCGTCCACCATACCGTAAGCCTTCGCTTCTTCGGCGGTCATCCAGTAATCACGGTCGCTATCAGCCCATACCTTATCATACGTTTGCCCCGAGTGCGATGCAATAATATCGTATAATTCTTTCTTTAATTTTTGTATTTCACGTGCTGTTATTTCTATATCAGTAGCTTGTCCTTGCGCTCCGCCTAATGGTTGGTGTATCATTACACGTGAGTGTTTTAGGGCAGTACGCTTGCCTGCTTGACCAGCACACATAAGCACTGCACCCATACTTGCTGCCATACCTGTACATATTGTAGCTACGTCAGCGTTAATGTATTGCATAGTATCGTATATACCCAAACCTGCGTAAACACTACCTCCTGGCGAGTTTATGTATATTTGAATATCTTTTTTAGAATCAGTGCTTTCCAAAAACAATAATTGCGCTTGTACTATATTAGCTACGTAATCGTTGATACCAGTACCTAAAAAGATAATTCTATCCATCATCAAACGAGAAAACACGTCCATTGATGCTACGTTTAATTGACGCTCTTCTATAATTGTTGGCGACATATAATCGTTGTAAACCGATGCGTAACTGTGCAATGATGCGCTACTAATGCCTTGATGCTTGGTTGCGTACTTGTAAAATTCGTCGTGTGTGTTCATGTTGTTTTAGTGTTATTAAGGTTAGTGTTTTAATTTTTGGTGAATGATTTTATACCCTCAAAAGTAAAATAATAACTCACAACAATTATTGCTATTGCGTATTATTTTTAGTGTGATGATACGTGCGCTAATTACAACAATGTTACCAAGTGCCTAAGTGTGCTTTTTTGGCAGTTTTACGCCATTAGTATTGTTGCTGTGCAATGTTTATACATAGCCCACGGTTTAAACCGTGGGCGGTGTGGTTTTCTTTTTTTGCCCTAAATAAATAAGCGAAGCTATTCCAAACACAATAATAGCAAGGGTTTGCGCCGACCAATTTATCCACCCTATGGCGTAACCATCGGCTTTGCTTGTGCCATATAAAGCCAATACTTCCATTACAATAAGTTGATACGCACCTATGCCGCCTTGTACTACTATAAAACCAAATGCCCCCAACACTAATATAGCCAAGGCGTGTATAGGTTGTAAGTGTGCCGTTTGTGCCAAGCAAAAAAAGTTAATATACACCGTAAGTCCGTAGCAAAACCAAATAAGTAAGGATAGCGCCAAATACTTGCGTAATGATTTTACTTGCGTAACCGACATAACCCCTTGTTTTACGCCTATCATAGCTTGTGTTAGCTTACTTATAATTTTGTTTTGCAACAACTTTTCTTTAAAACGAATAATTAAAAACACCATAACCGAAATGAATAAAGACAATTTACCTACTATCTCCATTACTTTCAACAGATTTAAAGCAGGTAGGTGTACGTTTTTTTGTAGTAAACCAATTATTACATCGTACTGAAACACCAATAAAATAAAGCCACACAAGAGCAACGTAAGCGTATCGGTTATCCGCTCAGTAATAACTGTACCTATACTTTTATCTACGGCTATGTTTTCTTGTTGATAAAGTACACCGCATCTACTTACTTCGCCAAGGCGGGGTACTAATAAGTTGGCTAAGTACGCCATCATAACTGCAGCAAATGTAGTGGTTATGGGTGGTTTGTGGCTTATGGGTTCTAATAACAATTGCCAACGCATAGCACGTAATAAGTGGCTAAGTAAGGTAATGATAATGGATACAAATACAATACGATAGTCTGCTTGTTTTAAGGCAAGAATTACCTGTGTTTTGTCGTTTGCGGATAAGCCATTAATCACATACCACAATAAAAAAAAGCCTATTCCTGCGAATAGGCTAACTTTTATTACATCGGCTAGTTTTATGTTCATGTTAAACTAACTCGTTGTTGCTGTTAGGAAATATTACCCAGGGGGTAAATGTTTTTGCTTTTTCAAAACTCATTTGTGCGTACGATATTACTATAACCATATCGCCTTTGCTTATTTTTAGTGCAGCTGGGCCGTTCATGCACATTACACAACTTCCTCGCTCTCCCTTTATTACGTAGGTAATAAGGCGTTCGCCGTTGCGGTGGTTAAGTACATGTACTTGCTCGCCTTCTATAAGGTTGGCTGCGTCCATAAGGTTTTCATCTAACGTAATACTACCTATATAATCTACGTTGGCTTCGGTTATAATACCGTTGTGTATTTTTGATTTTAGTACTTGAATATCCATGTAAAAGGTTTAAAAAGATGTTGCGAAAATAATTAAATTAATTAAACCAATGCTATGTAAGTGCGCACACCGTTTTTTAGTAGTATTTTAGTGGTGGGTAATACAAAAATTCAATACATTTGATTGATGAAAAAACAATTAATTTTTATAACATTAATTACACTTTGGGGTGGCCCAACTATGGCGCAAACTACCGCCCCTGTTGTAATACAAAATATTCCGCCAGCAAGCGTTACTAAAACATTGTTTAACAAAGAACAATCGTTTGGCGCTATGATAACTACGAGTGGTTGGGGTTTAAACTTTAGAAGCGGTAAAGCAAAAGGCGCAAAAACACGTCAAATGCTTAGTTTGGAGTTTACCACTTATCGCCACCCAAAGGAAATAAAAGTAAAAAGCATACTTGATGCTTCGCAAAAATACCGCTACGGAAAAATAGCAACCCCTTACTTTATACGCGCTAGCGCAGGTGTACAAAAAGTATTGTTTGATAAAGAAACTCCCAACGCCATACAAGTGCGATACTTACTTATGGCAGGTCCTAGTTTGGTACTTGCAAAACCGTATTATGTAGAGTATAAATCGAGAGTTAAATTTGCCAATGAAAGAGTTTCTGTGCCGTTTGATCCACTTACTACCACTACAGACTCTATATACGGAGGCTCAAGCTTTTTTACAGGCATAGGGCGCACATTACCTTACCCAGCAATACATGCCAAAGCAGCATTAAGTTTTGAATATGCAGGCAACGACGAAGACATAAAAGCATTGGAAATAGGCGCAAACATTGATTACTTACCCATACCATTACAAGTGTTTGCGTACGAAAATCGCCGACCTGTTTTTTTTCAAATATATGTATCGTTTAATTTTGGCTCACGCTGGTACTAGAAATTAATTACGAATTACAAATTACGTTTAAAATTATCCTCTATAACCCTTATTAATAATGGAAAATACAACCCCAATAGCTACCCCCGAACGTGTACGTAAACCTGATTGGTTGCGTGTAAAATTACCTACAGGCAAAGAATATTTAAAAGTACGCGAGCTGGTAACCAAGCACAAATTACACACTATTTGCGAAAGTGGAAACTGCCCCAACATGGGCGAATGCTGGGGTGCGGGTACGGCCACGTTTATGATACTGGGAAATATATGCACGCGCTCGTGCGGATTTTGCGCCGTGGCTACAGGTCGCCCGCTACCAGTAGATTGGGACGAACCCGCTCGTGTGGCAGAATCAGTAAAACTAATGAGCGTAAAACATTGTGTAATAACGAGTGTAGATAGAGACGAATTAAAAGACGGAGGTTCTATTATTTGGGAACAAACCGTAAACAAAATACGTGAGGTAAGTCCGCAAACTACAATGGAAACGCTTATTCCCGACTTTAGAGGACAGTGGGAAAATCTACAACGCATAATAGACGTGCGCCCCGAAATAGTATCGCACAATATAGAAACAGTAAAGCGCCTAAGTAAGCAAGTGCGCATACAAGCCAAGTACGACCGCAGTATGGAAGTACTGGAGCGCTTGGCTAAGGCAGGTATTAAAACAAAATCGGGCATAATGCTTGGTCTTGGCGAAACCGAAGCCGAAGTAATAGAAGCCATGCAAGACCTTAAAAATGTAGGTGTGCAAATAGTTACGCTAGGGCAATACCTACAACCTACGCTAAAACACTTGCCAGTAGTGGAGTACATAAAGCCTGAGCAATTTGCCAAATACAAACAAATAGGATTGGACATGGGCATAAGATACGTAGAGAGCGGCCCATTGGTAAGGTCGTCGTATCATGCGGAGAAGCATTTGTAGTTTTGAAAGCCTTGATAACTCTAATGAAATATAAATTGATAATTATAATGTTATTAAGCGCAAGTGTAACGTTTGCACAAAAAACATTAAAAGATTTTGATGGAGAAATCATATTTAAAACGACTAATTATGTTGAACCTATTAATAGACTAATTTGCGACACACTTATAAGCTATCAGAGCTTTTCAATAGTAGCAGACTCTATAAGGTCGCAAATTAAAATTACCGATCATTATCTGTTTAGAAATCATTTTGAAGAGTATGAATATCTAAAATTTAATTTTATTAAAAAAGAAGACTCCTTGCTTATATGCTATTACAATCCTATTTTAAATAAAAAGGTAAGTAGTTATATTTACCCTTTAAACAAGCGAGATACTTTATACGATTGTGGTTCTTATAAATTAGGAATAGATTCGAGTTTTAATAAAACAAAAGGGGTGTATGATAAAGATATTGACATTTGTAATAATAATGAAACCTTTAATATTACTTATAAGAAAGATACTTTAATTAAATTTAATAATTACACATTTGATTGTTATGAGATAGAACTTAATAGAGGATTTATAAGAAGTTATTCAAAGCGAATGCGAAAAATATTTATTGATAAAGGAAGCTTAATACCTGTATATGAAATTGAATATTTATATTTTAAAAGGGGGCGGTGTAATACTCAAGTAAACAAATGGTTATTATCAAAAGAAACTAAAATAATAGAAATAGACAATTAAAAACCACCACCTAATCAAGCCTTACACCATACATAATACAACCAAAAAAAATGATAACAACCACACAAGTAATAGACGCCCTGCGCAATGTAGATGACCCCGATTTACACAAAGATTTAGTAACGCTTAACATGGTAAAAGACGTAGCGGTAGATGGCCTCAACGTTGCCTTTACCGTAGTGCTTACCACACCCGCATGCCCTATGAAGGACATGATACAACGTGCCTGCGAAAACGCAATAATACACTATGTAAATAAAGATGCCATAGTAAATATTAAAATGACCGCCAACGTTACGGCACAAGCCAACAAATCGTTGTTGCCAAATGTTAAAAACATTATAGCAGTAGCATCGGGCAAGGGTGGAGTAGGCAAATCTACCGTAGCAGCTAACCTAGCGGTAGCACTGGCTGGCACAGGCGCAAGCGTAGGCTTGTTAGATGCTGATGTATATGGCCCATCGCAACACATTATGTTTGATGTAGCCCACGAAAAACCTATGATGAAAGACATAGACGGCAAAAGCTATATAGTACCTATTGAGAGCCATGGCGTAAAATTATTGTCTATTGGTTTTTTTGCTTCAATGACCGATGCTATAGTATGGCGTGGCCCAATGGCAAGTAAAACTGTACAACAACTTATAAGCGATGCTGCTTGGGGCGATTTAGATTATATGATTATAGATCTTCCTCCAGGCACAGGCGACATACATTTATCTATAGTAAATGCTATAAAATTAACAGGATCGGTAATAGTAAGTACCCCGCAACACATTGCCCTTGCTGATGTACAGCGTGGTATAAGCATGTTTGCATTGCCAAGCATAAACGTACCTGTGTTGGGTATTATAGAAAACATGGCGTATTTTACCCCTGCCGAATTGCCTAACAACAAATATTATTTATTTGGAAAAGACGGAGCTGCTAATATGGCCGAAAACCTAGGCGTACCACTATTAGGACAAATACCTATAGTACAAGCAATATGCGAAGGCGGCGATAAAGGCGAACCTGCTGTAATAGGCACTGATAATGCAGTAACCACCGCATTCCTAAACGTAGCAAGAGCGGTAGCCCAACAAGTAGCTATTGTAAATGCTAACAAAAATGCAACTGCTGAGGCGGAAGTTTAAATTAGAGAAAGAATAAAGACGTTATAAAAATTTGAAACACGAATTTACTTTTATTGATTTGTTTGCAGGAATTGGCGGCTTTCATTTGGCTATGCACAATCTTGGCGGCGAGTGCGTGTTTGCTTCCGAAATAGACGAACACGCTAGAAATACGTATGAAACAAATTTAAAAAAGATAAGCCCAAAATTATTTTCTACTGGAGCATTTAATAAAGATATAAGAACAATTTCACCAAAAGATTTGCCCGATTTTGATATTTTGTGTGCAGGATTTCCTTGCCAACCATTTAGCCAAGCAGGGCATAAGCGTGGGTTTGATGATAATCATAATTCCGAAAGAGGAAATTTGTTTTTTAATATAGCCGAAATTCTAGATGCTAAACGACCTAAAGCATTTTTTCTAGAAAACGTAAGGGGTTTGGTAACGCACGATAATGGTAACACGTTTAAAGTTATTAGAGATATTTTAGAAAATGAATTGGGTTATTCTTTTTATTTTAAAATAGTTCATGCTTCCGATTATGGCTTGCCCCAACTGCGCCCACGTGCATTTATAGTAGGTTTTAGAGATGAAGATTTTATGAAGGGCTTTACCTTTCCCTCGCCAACACCTCTTAGGTTTAATATGAGTGATGTGTGGGGAGGTAAATGCACACGAGATATTGGTTTTACTATTAGAGTAGGGGGTAGAGGCTCCCCAATTACTGATAGAAGAAATTGGGATAATTATAGTGTTGATGGACAGTTAAAAAAACTATCTTACATCGAGGCAAAAAAAATGCAAGGTTTCCCAAACCACTTTGAGTTTCCAGTAAGTGCAACACAGGCAATAAAACAATTAGGTAACAGTGTTGCTATTGATGCTGTGCAAATAGTTGCTAAAAATATATTAAGTCATTTAAAAACATTAACACCTAAAAATACACAATTGAAAACAACAAAAAACAAAGGCGAGTGGACAGAGCTGTTGGTTTTTATACAACTTATTTTAGAAAAGCAACTAACACTTGCTGACGAAAAATTAAACCCAAACAACACTATTTTAAAAATAAATAAAATCACAACTCATAATTTAGATGTTGAATTTTTGTTGTCTAATTTATCTACCATAACAATAAAAAACAAAGCCGATAAAACCACAAAAACCATAAGTATTTCACAAATAATAAATAAAGAAACAATTAGCTTACTTGTTGATAAAATAAAGGAAAACGCTCAAACTTTTGAAATTCCTGAGTTTAATATCATTCAAGACACTTTAGGATTTAACGTTGTAAAGGGCGGAAACAGTAATCAAAAAGCAGACATAGTATTAGACATTGAAAATAATTTTCTCAAAAAAGATAATGAGGGCTTTGGTATAAAATCATATTTGGGGAGTAAACCTACATTATTAAACGCATCAGGAAATACTAATTTTATTTTTAAAATAAAGGGCTTGAATAAATCTCATATTGACAACATAAATAGTATTGATACCCCTACAAAATTAAAAGATAGAATATCAGAAATAGAAGCCTTGGGAGGTGTTTTTGAGTACGTGGGAGCCGAAAAAGAAACAATGGATTTTAATCTTAAAATGGTGGATAGCGAAATGCCTAAAATTATAGGGCAAATCTTGCTTTGTTTTTATAAAGAAAGAACTTCATCATTGGTGGATATTACTAATAAAATCTTGGACGGTGCAAATAACGAAGACGAAAAAACATTACTTACAAGTAAAATAAAAAAACTACTTGTTGATGTTCTATTGGGCTTTTTTGCTGGATCTAAATGGAATGGAACTTACGAATCAAATGGAACAATCGTAATGAAAAATAATGGCGATTGCGTAGGGTTTCATGTTATAGAATTAGATAATTTAAAAAACTATTTATTTCAACATATAAAATTAGATACACCATCAACTACACGCCATCGTTTTGGAAAATTATATTTAGAAAAAGACGGAGAATTATATTTCAAGCTAAATTTGCAACTTAGATTTTAAAAATTACAAGCACTTAACAACCCAACAACAATGAATATAGGCATAGTGTGTTATCCAACCTTTGGCGGTAGTGGCGTAGTAGCTACAGAACTGGGCAAAGCATTGGCACAAAAAGGACACAATATACATTTTATTACCTATCGTGAGCCTGTGCGCTTAGATGTGTTTTCGGAAAATATTTATTATCACGAAGTAACGGTAAAAAATTATTCGTTGTTTGAATATGCTCCTTACGAGCTATGCCTTACCAGTAAAATGGTAAGCGTAGCCAAGCGCGAAAAGTTAGATGTACTGCACGTACACTATGCCATACCACACGCCTCGGCGGCATATATGGCTAAGCAAATATTAGCGGCAGAGGGTATTCACTTACCGTTTATAACTACTTTACATGGTACAGATATTACGTTATTAGGTAAAGACCCATCGTTTCTTGCGCCCATTACTTTTGCTATAAACCAAAGCGATGCTGTAACCGCAGTAAGCGAAAGCCTACGCAACGATACCTTTACTAATTTTAAAATAACTAAAGATATACACGTTATTCCTAATTTTATAGATGTGCCATTTTACTCAGGCAACAACAATAACAACACTTCTGGCGTATGTCAAAAGAAAATGTATGCGCCTAATGGCGAAAAAATAATTACACACATAAGTAATTTTCGCAAGGTAAAACGCCCCGAAGATGTTATAAAAATATTTGAAAAAGTAAGTAAGCAAATACCTTGTAAGCTACTAATGGTAGGCGATGGCCCCGAACGTGAAATGTGCGAAGACCTTGCTCGTGAGTTAGGTTGCGAACAACACGTAAAGTTTTTGGGCAAAGTAACTACCCCCGAAAAAATATTAGCCATAACCGATTTGTTTTTATTACCGTCCGAAACCGAAAGTTTTGGACTGTCGGCTCTGGAAGCAATGGCAGCTGCTGTTCCAGTAATATCAAGCAACGCAGGTGGAATACCCGAAGTAAATTTACACGGCATTACAGGCTACACTAGCAATGTTGGCGATGTATATGATATGGCAAAAAACTGCTTAACCCTATTGCGAGATAATGATAAGTTTCTTGCTTTTAAATTTAGCGCCTTGCAACAAGCCAAAGAGTTTCAGTTAGAAAAAGTATTGCCCTTGTACGAAGAGTTATACAACCAAGTAGTACGTAAGGAAATAGAATTAATTTAATTGAAATAAGTAACCTATGTATTTGTCAAAACTAAGTATCCTGCAATTTAAAAATCATGCAGAGCAAAATTTTGAACTACACCCCAAGCTCAATGTTATTACGGGTTTGAACGGGAGTGGCAAAACAAATATATTGGATGCTATTTATTATTTATCGTTTTGCAAAAGTTATTTTAACACCGCCGATGCACTAAACATAAAACGTGATAATGATTTTTTTGTGTTACAAGGTAACTATCACATAGGCGAAGAGGGTGTTGAAAATGTGTTATGTTCATTAAAACGAAATCAGAAAAAAACAATAAAGCGTAACCAAAAAGAATACGAACGTCTAACCGACCACATAGGGCTGTTTCCATTGGTAATGGTGTCTCCCAACGATATTGTGTTGTTGTACGAAGGTAGCGAGGAACGTCGCAAATTTATTGATAGTGTAATAGCGCAGTACGATAAAAATTATTTGCACAACCTATTGCAATACAACAAAGCCTTGCAACAACGCAACGCATTACTCAAGTTTTTTATTGAAAACAATAGGTTTGATGCCATGAGTTTAGAGGTGTGGACAGAAACACTTATTAAGTGTGGTAGCTACATATATACCGCTCGTGTACAGTTTATGAATGTGTTTCAAGACTTGGTATTAGGCACGTACAGCCATATTGCTAATCAAAACGACAATGTAACTATACATTACGAATCGCAGTTAGCCACTTATACTTATGTGCAAGGAATGGCAAACTCTTTACAACGCGACCGTAGCGCAGGACTTACCACCTTTGGCATACATAAGGACGATTTAACATTTAAAATAGATGAGCAACCGCTCAAAAAAATGGCATCGCAAGGGCAACAAAAAACATTTTTACTTGCCTTACGTTTAGCCCAATACTCCCTATTACGTAAGCATTGCGGGCGACCACCTTTATTATTACTAGATGATATTTACGATAAGTTAGATACACTTAGAGTAGCTAATTTATTGCAACATGTAGTAAGCGATGCCTTTGGACAAGTATTTATAACACACACCAATAATAGTATGCTTATAACTACATTACAGCAACAAGCTATTGAATACAAGCACATAACACTATAATTTTTTAAAATAGTTAATTACACATAAAACCAACAACCATGGGAGTTACAGTACACTTTGAGGGTACATTAAAATCAGCAAACGATTATACCGAAGTTATAAATAAAGCCACGGCATTTGCTACCGAAAATAATTTTGAATTTGAAACATTTGCGTTTGAAAACAAAAAGCTATACCGTGTAAAAGACGATACAGATTGGGATTACGAAGGTGCAACAAAAGGCATTAAAATAAAACTTGATGATGCCGCAGAGCCATTTATACTAGAGTTTGATACTGATTTACATTTGCAAGAATATTGCAAAACACAGTTTGCATCAATAAAAGTGCATATAAAGCTAATTACATTTTTGCGCAGTATAAAACTACATTTTGCAACCTTAGAAGTGCTTGACGAGGGCGAATACTGGGAATTTAACGACGTACCCACATTACAAAAAAACATAAGCGATGCGTTTAAAGCCATAGAAAAATCGAAAAAAGAAAATCCTGCGCTAAACGGCCCTTATATAACAGATGATGATAGGATAGTGGATTTGATGTAACTTAAATTTAGTTTAATTAAGAGTGTTTTAAATAAAAATAGTTTAAATAAAATTTGTTTTTATAAAACTTATTACTATTATTGTATTAACAAATTAATCACAATGAAGTTTAACTCATTTAAAACCCTTAAACACATGAACAAAAAATTATCATTATCAGCAAGCGTTTTAGCATCGGCAAGTTTATTATTTTATACAGGTTGTAAAAAAATAGAAAAAGAGGCATTACAACCAACTCCAAGTCCAGTAGAGGGAGCTACTACAAAATCAAGTAACGAACACGGTAGCGTAGAGCTTTCGGCAAATACACGTATTGTATCTAACGAAATAAATAAGACTCTTGTTGCTATTGACGAAGCTACTTTAACATTTAAAGGCGAAAGCGAGTTTTTAAACAACATTAAACCAGGACATATATTAGTAGCATCGTTAAATGATGTTGCGGTTGATGGTTATTTAAGAACAGTTATTAGTGTAGAAAAAAACGGAGACACTTACGTGGTTTACACTTCGCAAGCATCGTTAGAAAACGTAATTGTAAATGGTAACATTCACGTAGAACAACCTTTAAATTTTTACGCTGATGAAAATCAAAAATTATCATCAGTAGGTACATCTACTTCAAAAACAATTGCTTTAAACAAAGTATTGTATGATAAAGATGGTAACGTATCTACAACTTACGACCAATTAAGTACTTCGGGTAACGTAGTATTAAGTGCGAGTTTGTTTTTAGACATCACATTTAGCGGAAGTACGCTAACGTATTTTAAAGCTAATACCCAGTTTTCGGGTAATCACACACAATCTATTACAGCTGGAGGTACTATTACAATACCATCATCAACTAAAAAATTACTTGCTGCTAAATTACCAGCCGTTAGTTTTACTGTAGGTATATTGCCAGTTACAATACGTCCTAACCTTGATGTATCTTTGGATTATTCAGGAACAATAAATGCAAACGCTACATTTGGTTATAATGGAACAGTTAGTGTTAAACCCGAAATTAAATTCCAAAATAATACTTGGAGTTATGGTGCACTAAGAAGCATGTCGGTTGTGGGCAACAAACCAGTTGTAAACTTAAACGCAACTTTAAGCGCTACTATTCGTCCGCGTTTAAATGCTTTACTTTACGGTTGTACTTGTGCATCGGCTTATTTACAAGCAGAAGCTTATGTAAACTTACAAGCTAGCGCATTCCCAGTTTCAAAAACATTAAAAGCAGGAATTAAAGGTGGTGCAGGAGCTAATATGTTTGGCTATTCTCCATCAAACAACGCATTATTCAACTATTTTGTTGTACTGTAAACAGAATATAAATTGAAATGAAAACACCGTCTTATTGTAAAATAAGACGGTGTTTTTCATTTAATAAATAATAATATCTTATCAATAAATGAAAATAACCATTCTTGTTTTAATTAATTTAGTTTCGTTCAACTTGCTAGCGCAACAAAACACAAGTAAAACATATGATTTTTACAAAAACAGATTAAATACTAGATTTTGCGTAGTTGGTGCTAATGCTGGTCAAAGTATTCCTGTGTCTGAACATAAAAGTGGAATAAATGCCGATAGTATAAATCATTGGGGAGACGCTACCATTACATTAGGATGGTACATAGGTGTTTTGGCTACAGAGTATGAAGTTAATCGCTTAAATAATAGTAATAATGCACAAACCACAATGGAGTTATACTACGCCATTAGCGCCATTAATAGGTTAGATAGTGTAGCAGAAGTGTATTATGGAGGAACAGCTAGTTTAAATGGTTTTTTTATTCGCGACGATGTTTCTCCTACTATGATAGCCACTACTAATACTACTACCCCACTTATTTTTAATGCGGATAGCTGTTTAGTTTCTAACTATGCCTGTGGGGCAGGTTATTGTTTACCTATAACTACACCTTGCACAGGTTCTCTTAACAATGAGGAAAGTCAAGATCAGTTTTATCATTTATTAGTAGGTTTGTCATTATGTGCAAAGTATGCTAATGTAACGTATAATGGACTTAATTTATCAGCTGAAGCCAAAGCCATTACAAATAGATTAATAACTTACATAAAAAACACAAATTGGATTATAAAAAACCCAGTAACCAACAACAATGTTACACGTGGCGAAAACACAACAGCTTATAGCTACGGTATAGCTAATGCGGGGTTAAATGTAACAGGTGTTGATTACAGTGATGCTACTACAAATGGTTTTACAGCACAATCTTCTTGGAGTATTTTTCCTAGTATTAACTTTACAGTTGGAGCATCGCTTACTGCTGATAATGTACACATGTTTTTGGCCACAGCCTGTGTAGCTAACGATGCAAGACCAAGCGTAGATACTTATGCAGCAAACTACGGAATGCACATTTATCCACTTATAAGACAAACGTTATATGGTGGGGCTAATTCTATTAACGATTCTATTTACATCAATTTGTTAAATAAAATAGACACCAACGGTAGTTATTATTATTCTCCAAGCGCTAAATCAACAGGGGGCACTTGGTACAACGAAAATATATTTGTATGGCCCGATAGGAGTAAAGCGGCAGCATTAGGTACAAATACACTTAGTTTTACTTTTGGAGAATATGCAGGTTTAGACTTTATGCTTTTACACAACTTACTGGAATTAAAAAAACATACTTTAGCAACTTTTAATAGAGATGTTAGTGCAGAAGCTGTTGTTTCCCCAAATCCTAACCAGGGTATTTTTACTATTAGTAATATTAATGTTAAAGCCACAATGCTATTAATTTATAATACAAATGGAAAACTGCTGGTTACAAAAGCATTAACGCCTTATCAAAACACAATAGAAGTAAATATGGAAGGCTTAAATAAAGGTGTATATATATATAAAGTATCAGACGATGAGGTAAATTATCAAACAGGAAAAATGCTTGTTCAATATAAATAACCTTGTTTTAACCAACACTTTTCATCGTATGAGCACCCAAACAACTCGATTTTTTATTTAAAATAATTACAAACTAAAAATTTTTGTCATTAATGTATTAATAAACCAACTCAAAACTTCCACTTAAGACCACCAAGCATTAAGTGTGTAATATAATTAAGCGTTTTAGTTTCCGTTTTTATTTCCGAACTAAGTGTGTAATAACTGTTTGTTTTAGCAAATGCATCATAACGTATACTTAGCTCCAAATGCTTGGTAAGTGGCGCAACCAAAGCCGCTCCGTATTTGTACAAAATTTTATCGCTTGTATTATACACTACACATGCATTTGCGTCGCTATAGTTTTGTAAGTTGCCATAGGTTACCCCCCCATCAAGCCATAGTTTTGGGAATACTTTCACCCCTAATCGTTGTGCAAATACAAACCTATTTTCTTCGTCTTGGTTCATATAGGTAATAGACGATGTACCATAAAAATTTGTTTTAGCTAAAGGGTAATAGGTAGCCGAAGCACCTACCTGCACCTGCGTTAAACCATTCAAACGTGCATAACTTGCGGTTAAACCATATATAAAAATGTCACACGCCTTACTAAACGCAATAGAAGAGGAGAAGTTGACAAATGAAGTATCTTTTTTACTAAACGAGTAACTATTATTAGTTGCGGTGTAATTAGCCACAAATTTATTAAAGCCAACATTAATAAAATGAAACGCTGGAGAAATTACAAAACTCTTAAATTGATGAGTATAGGTAATATAATAATCGTGTTCGGTTAGTTTATAATTACTTACTGTGTCTTTAATATCAGTACTATATTTTTTAAGCATATCAATACTTATATTGCTATAGCTATGATATATGCTGTTTTTATTACCGAACTCATGGTTAAGCGACACGCTACCATACGTCATATTTTTGCTAACGGTAGCTTCGCCGTATAGGTTGGCAGAGCCATTAATATCTTTGGTGTTAATCGCATCATTAATACCACTAACAGCAAGTCCGCCATCAATACTTATGCTTTCTATAATTTTGTTGTGAGGAGCGTTTATACGAGTTTTTAAATCGTTAGGGAAGGTGGCTAACACTATTTTTGCTTCCATTACTCTCCCCGAAAACAAATAACTATAATACAAATATTCCAATGCCTGTGCATCATACGAACTAAATCCCACTGCTTTTTTAAAATGAGTAATGGCTTTAACATATTTTTTTTGGTTATAATAGCTAATCCCTATGCGCATACGCAAGTTATAATAATCGTAACCACTACTTATACATTTTTTGCCATACGCAATTGTACCCGACCAATTATTTTGACTAAATAATTCGTAACTTTTAGGCTCAACTTCACTCATTATTATTTTTTTCTGTGCCTTTGCATTAGCAATGCAAAACACAAGAAGAAATAATAAAATATATAATCGTATTGGATTTTTTTGTAGCAAAATAAGGTTATGTAGCCTCTTATTATTTAATTAACGATAAACCTTCTAGTGCTGAAGCATCGTTAGGGCTGTACAATAATGTTTTGTTAAACAATACCGAAGCATCGTTTTTGTTACCCAAAAAATAATTTGTCCAAGCACTCATCAACATATTATTGTAGCCAAATGGATACAGGTTTAATGCCACGTCAAAGTATTTTTTAGCACTTACATAATCTTTACGGTAGTAGTATATTAAACCCAAGTTGTAATTAGCCGTAGCATTTTTAGCATCTAATTTTAAAATAGCTAAGTATGTTTTTTCTATTTCAACCCAATTTTCTTGTATGGTATAAGCGTTTATAATAGCCCATTTAGGCTCAGTAGCCGCAGGCATTAACACCATTGCTTTTTGATAAAACGAAACGGCTTCTTTTTGTTTAGCAGCTAAATAATTTAACCAACCCATACGCATATTTATTTCGTACGAAGTTGCGCTGTACACCGTGTTAAGCGACGCTATAGCAGCATCGTATTTTGCTACCGCTTCATATTCGTACGACAAACTAAATGCTGCTAATACTGCTTTGTTTTGCGCCTGTACACTTAGTGTAGCCACAGTTGCGATTATTGCTATTGATGTTTTTAAAATATTCATTTGATGTTTTTATTATTAATTAATACGTGTACAAATATAGCTTTCCGTTTTGTTTTTGTTATGAATTATAAACTTACGTAGTTTATTATCTTTTAGCTCCAATTCATAGTTTGTTTTTTTGAATGTTTTGTTAAGCACTTTAGCATCAACTTCGCTAGCTATAACAAGCTGTTGGGGCGCATATACATTATCTACATAAGTAAATGTAGATGAATAATTAGCTTTAGTAAACAAATAAAATGGCGCTATAAAATCTTGAAAAAACAACACTATCTTATTGCTAAAATGTACTAACGGAACATTATCTTGTACATGAATGTTTTCGTAATAGCCCAACAATTGGCGATAAGACGCTAAATAAAAACTAAACAATAACGATGTTTTATCGCCTTCAAAATCAGTAAAATAGAGCATTACACCATCATTCACAAAGTACGCATACGACTGGCTTTGGGCACAATGTATATAGGTGCGATTATACGCATCAGTAAACACTTCCCAATGGGTTACAAGTTTAGTTTTTTCGTTTTCAAACGACAGTTTGTGTCCTGGTAAAAATGAAAAACTGGTTGCCAATAATTCGTTTACTTGTACGTTGCTTATGTATGAATTTTCGGTAGGTACAGTAGATATGCGTAATGTTTTTTGTGTGCCAATGCGCTCTATAAAATACGCAATAGGATACGCTAATGTTTTATCGCCTATGGTAGGTGTAGTTTGCAATTGAAAATGAATATGTGGTTCGGGCGAACGGCCACTATTACCGCAAGTGGCAAGATAAGTACCTTTGGTTACATACTGCCCAATAAATACACCAAAACTATCTTTTTTTATGTGGCTTATTTGCGAAAATAATCCGTTTAAATGATTTATAATAATGGTGTTTCCCCAGTTTTGTTCCATGTTTACATCGCCCACATCATTGTCGTCAATCGTGTTTATTATGTCGTAAATATATCCATCATAAGGGGCATAAATTTCTTTATTATAACAGTAAAAATTACCCACGGTAAAATCTTCGTTGGTGCGTGTAGGCTCACGGTAACTGCGGTTTTTAGAATCTACAATTACAAAATCTAATGCTTTACTCCAATCGCCCAAATGTGTTATTTTTCCATCGTAGCCTTGGCTTACATTCCATTCGCCCGCAAAGGGTAAGGACAGTTTATAAAGGTGTTCGTGTTTAAAACGTTGTACTGAATTTAAGTACTTATAAATGGTTTTTTCGGCAGAAAAATAGTGTACTGTAACCAATTGTAAATAGCGCTGTAACCACCGTTGATTAAGCGAAAATAAAAAGGCTGTACATACCACACTAAACGAAAGTGAATAGGCTTTGAGTTGAAACACCTCCAATATTTTACCAAACGATAATGCCACTAACATAAGTATAGGTACGAGTATAATTACGGTTAAGTAAGTTTGAGCATTGGGCAACAAGAAAAAACAACCTATGGCAATGGCTAAAAATATAAAGTTAGCGCCTAACAAATTATGATTTAAGTCGGCAACATCAGCACCAAACATAGCATAAAAAACATACGCCATACCAAAGCCAATAACACTTAATGAAAATGCAATGCGTGACGAATACAATAAACCCGCAGCAACGCAAACACCTGCTAACACACTGGTTTGGAAGAATGTACCCGCAAGTGTTTTAAAATAATTAAGCGCAAATGGAAATAAATGTATATCATCAATAGCATGTACAAATACATACCAAGAGGAAGATTGATTGCGTGTAAGTTCGTTAACGGTATATATGTGGGATTCGTCCAGTTGTATGTTAGAAAAATTAGCCGCAGCTAACGACACTATCCAATACGAAATAATAAAGGGCAACGACAAAAATGGTAAACTATACACAGCAAACAAGCCCTTGAGCCATACGGTTATTAATAATAAAATTAAAATAGCTGAAATAAATAGTGCAATAAAAACAGAATTAAAACTAAACTCATAGCCTAAACTCATGCCCAAAAACAAGGCGTTAAAACCAAATATACCGTTGTGTATTTCGTCTCTATTAAAACCAATAAAGTACGCCGATGTATTTATTAAAACCACTGCCAATAAGCCACACAAGCCAACTGCGGGTGTAAAAAAAGTTACGCTAAGTATAATGAGTGCAAACAAATTATCTAACGAAAAAAACATTAGGCTATAACTGTTTAGCACACACTGCAACCAATAATTTGTTTTTATGTTTTGTACTAGTGTTTTCAATATAAAATGTATTTGTTTTTATGTGTAACAAACCTAAAGTTTTATTTAAACAAATGGGCGTATAATCAAACCTAAATAATAAATTTACAACACAATAAAACTTCAATTAAACACCTACACTATTTTATATACCAT
>JBEBIC010000221.1:0-4615 GCA_040080595.1 Bacteroidia bacterium
CTACCGCCATAATTCCAATTATAACTTAACCCCGTACCTTGGCTATGGTCGGTAACTGTTAATGATTGCCCAACACATATAGCATTAGTGTTTAATGTAAAATTGGGTGCAACAGCAGGATTTGCACTTATAGTACTTGTTTTTTGCGATGTACCACAATTGTTTGTTACTACTAATTTTAACGGAGCGTTTACTAGCGTAGAACCTGTAGTAGTAAGTGTTTTATTGGGAGCATTAAGCGCAGTACCAATGTTAGTACCATTAAGTGTCCACGCATACGTTGGTGCGTAACCAGTATCTGTTGATGTATTTAAAATAGCACTTACCTGCACAGGCGAGCATATTCCGTTGGTGGTGTAGGTAAAATCGGCTACTGGGGGTTTATTTACAGTTAGTTTTTTTCTTATTGTATCACGCCCACAAAAACTATATGCAATAAGTTGTACGGTATAAACGCCCGCATTATAGGTTTGTGTTCCAGTTGGGTCGTGTGTTACGTTTTTGGTAACAATGTCTTGTGTATTTCCATTTCCAAAATCCCAACGTACATAATATGGTCCAGGATTATTATACGGAGGAGCTGCCATAGTTGCATTGCTTACTCCCCAGTTTTTTGGTACAAATTTAGAACTGTCTTTAAACGTCATTACCAAAGGCTCGCAACCTAATAGTGTACTTACTCCAGCACCGTTTTTATTGGTAAAATAGGCTTTAGCTCCTTTTATACCTTCTATTACGGTATAAGAATCGCTTTCGCCAATAGCACACTCATTTATACCACCTACCGTTATTACAAATCTACCACTATCAGTATAAGTATGTGGAGGTACTGTTAGCGTTGTGGTGGTAACGGAAGGTGTATTGTCGCCAAAACTCCATACATAACTATCAAAAAAAGCTCCTGCGGCTAATGTAGGTTGAATAGCCTGTGGTACACAAAAACGACTAGGCGCACCCGAAATGCTCGATATAGTTAAGTTATTGGCAGTAATGTAAGTTATCTTAACACTATCTTTACCCGAACAACCACCAGGGCTTAGTGTGTTTAACGTTACATTATAAATACCTTGTGTGTTATATACATAAACAAATGTGGTAGTATCGTTTGTTACAAACGTAGTACCATTGCCCATATTCCAATTAAACGTAAAACCCGTTAAATCAGTTCCTGCAGGCAGGTTAAATTGTGGTTTAAACCTAATGGTATCAGTCATAGCATAAGGGTCGCCTGGTATTGGACAATATACATTATCATCATCTCCGTCTAAGGCACTTATTGCTAAGTTACCTCCGTTTAATGAGGGAGTAAGTTGCATTGTAACCCACGAACTATCTCTACAACCTGTTGCGAGAGAGGTATCAACCAATACTAACGAATAGGTAATTTGGTTATAATTAGGAACAGTAGGATTAAATGTGGTGGGTAATGGATTTCCAGCTTCCACAAAACCACTATTAGATAAACTATATTCAGTATAAATAAGGTATTGCACACTATTGCCAGGAACTATTACTCCGCCAACACTACCTGATGTAGTAAGTGCAACCCCCGCAGGAGTAGATGGCACACATATAACTGTATTGCCCCCAGTTGGGGCTATTGATGATATAAGGGCTGTTGGGTGTGTGCCACAACCTCCATTACTACCATATACACCAGGTTGAGCTACGCTTTTTACAGCTATGGATAAAAACAAGAAGAGTATTACGTATAAATGTATCCTCATTATAATTATATTATTTAACTACCCAACTCATTGCCTATCAGTATAACTAAGTTAAAAATGTTTTTTAACAAATAGTAAATTATTGAACTACATTTTTTTTAATTTCGTCTATTAATTCGGCGCAATTTATGGGTATAACTCCCATTTTTTCGCACACAGCACCACCTGCTAAGTTGCTTAGCGTGGCTATTTCTGTCCACGATAAATTTTGCAATACACTTAGTGCAACCGTTGCTATTACTGTGTCTCCAGCGCCCGAAACATCGGCTACACTACGCTTTTGTGCAGGTACTATTTTAGTTTCCTGTGCTGAACATAGTAATATTCCTTTATCAGCAAGGGTTACCATAAGTAATTGGGCATTAAGTTGGGTGCGAAGCTGTTCGGCTGCTGTTTTTAGTTCAGTTTCGGTGGGGCTATGTAGGTGCATAGCTTCTGTTATTTCTTTTAAATTAGGTTTAAAAATTGTAGCGTTTTTAAACTCAAAAAAATTATCTTTTTTAGGATCTATTAATACCGTAATATTATTTGTGTTGCACGCTGTAATAATAGTATTAATAAGAGTTGGCGTAAGTAACCCTTTGTTGTAATCTTCGAGTATTACGGCATCTATTTTGGTGGTGGTAATTAAATGTGAGAAAGCAGCTATTACTTTGTTTTCAATAGTTTGGCTTATTGGTTGCACATCTTCTTTATCTACTCTTAACAATTGGCTTTGCTGGGCTATGTAGCGTGTTTTTTGTGTGGTGCAACGGCTTTCGTCTATTATTAAATGTGCCTCTATGGTATGTTCGTGTAATAACGTATCAAGTTCTTGCGCAGTAGTATCGTTACCCACTACTGATAGTAAAATAGTGCGTGCTTGCAATGCTTTTAAATTATACGCTACATTGGCAGCGCCACCCAACTTATGCGTTACGGTAGCCAAATCGAGTACGGGCACAGGCGCTTCGGGCGAAACACGATTAACCTTACCGTTATAATACGTATCTAACATAACATCGCCCACCACTAGCACGGTGTGCGTACTAAAATTGTTTATAGCTGTAATTAATTTTGTGTTAAGCATAAGTACCAATTACGAATTAAAAATTACGTTTAATCTCAAACGTTTACGAGTATAAAAATATACTTGGTTTTACTACTCGTTTATGGCTACAATATTACCTAAATAATTATACATATTTACCTTCGCTATTTTTTAGTTTTTAGTTTGAATAAAACGTACTTATTTTAGCAAATAATATTTTTTTTAATTATTGATAAGTCCATATCGTTGTTTACATTTGCACGAGCAAAAACAAACCCTTATGGCAAATCCAATAAAAATATTTACAGGTACAGGTACACGTTATTTATCGGAGCAAATAGTGGCTTCATACGGTACTAATTTAGGTAATGTAATTCGCACTAACTTTAGCGATGGCGAGTATCAAACCAGCTTTGAAGAAACAGTACGTGGTTGCGATGTATTTATTATACAATCTACGTTTCAACCTACTGATAATTTGTTTGAATTATTGCTAATGGTTGATGCTGCTAAACGTGCATCAGCACACAAAGTAATAGCGGTAATGCCTTATTTTGGCTGGGCTAGGCAAGACCGTAAAGACAAACCACGTGTGGCTATTGGTGCTAAGTTAGTTGCCGATTTATTAGCAGCAGCAGGCGTAGATAGAGTAATGACAATGGACTTACACGCCGACCAAATACAAGGTTTTTTTAACGTGCCAGTTGATCATTTATACGCATCAACATTGTTTTTGGAACATATACGTAGTTTAAAATTAGACAACCTAATAATAGCTGCGCCAGATATGGGCGGTAGCAAGCGTGCCAATGCTTATGCTAAGCACTTGGGGTGCGATATAGTTATATGCTACAAACAACGCTCGGCGGCCAATGTAATAGATAGTATGACCGTAATAGGCGAAGTAGAAGGCAAAAATGTAATAATAGTAGATGATATATGCGACACCGCAGGTACACTTACTAAAGCGGCCGATATGATGATGCAAAAAGGTGCGCTAAGCGTGCGTGCAGTATGTACACATGCAATATTAAGCGGGAAAGCCTACGAAAACCTAGAAAAATCGGCCATTAAGGAATTAGTAGTAACAGACACTATACCACTAAAACAGCATAGCGACAAAATAAAAGTAGTATCAGTAGCTAATTTGTTTGCCGATGTAATAAGCCGTGTAAATTCGCACGAGAGTATTAGTTCGCATTTTATATTTTAAAAAGAATACATTTGCACACAATTAATTAAAAAACAACAACCCGTTGCTTATTGTGCATAAGCAACATAAACAAAAAAGAATGAAAACAATATCATTGAGCGGTTCGTTACGCGCGGACGTAGGAAGTACAAATGCTAAAGCAGTGCGCTTGGCAGGTCATGTGCCTTGTGTAATATACGGAGGTAAAGACCAAAAGTTTTTTCAGGTGGATTTACGCCACATTGAAAAATGTTTAACAACACCAGAGGTGTACTGTTTTAACTTAGACATAGCTGGCGAAAAACGCAGTGCTATTGTTCAAGAAGTACAATTTCACCCAATAACAGATGCTGTAACACACGTAGATTTTTTAGAAGTTGATGCTAAAAAAGCAATACGCATAGGTTTGCCATTTAAAATTGTAGGTAACTCGGAAGGTGTAAAAGCTGGGGGTAAATTGGTAAAAGGTTTACGCAAAATTAAAGTAGAAGGTTTCTTAGAAAACATTCCAGATACTATTGAAGTTGATGTTACTGCTTTAAACATTGGTAACTCAGTAAAAATTAAAGATTTAAAATTAGCTAACGTTAAGTTATTAGATGCTCCAAACGTAGTTGTTGCTCGTGTTGAAATGACTCGTGCTGCTGCTGCTGCTGCTGCCGAAGC
>JBEBIC010000222.1:0-4528 GCA_040080595.1 Bacteroidia bacterium
ACTACATTTTTTGCGTACTTGCTCAACACCTATGGATTAAGCAAAATAAGCCCATCGGTGGTAAGTTTTTACATTTATTTACAGCCGTTTTTAGCAGCATCGTTTGCTATGTATTGGGGTACAGATACACTTACACCACTCAAAATATTTTCGGCACTATTAATATTTATTGGTGTATATTTAATCAGTAAAAAACCTTCATCAACATTAAAAGCAATTTAAAATTATGCGTATTTATTTAACTCAACTCACTGCTATATTAATAGCCACAAGCCTTACTACATCAGCATTGGCACAGGGCAACAAAAAATATTTTATTGCCTTTAAAGATAAAAATAGTAGTACCTATAGCACCACTTTACCGCTACAGTTTTTAACCCAACGTGCAGTAGATAGACGTACAAAATATGCGCTACCCATTACCACGCAGGACTTGCCTGTAAACGCTAGTTACATACAACAAGTAGCTAATGTGGGTGTAACTATATCGGGCATTAGTAAGTGGTTGAATGGGGTAATAGTAACTACCAACGACCCAACTAAAATAACTACAATTAATCAATTATCGTTTGTAAAATCGAGCTTAGACGTACTGCGCAAAGGCAATATAACCAACGATAAAATGGATAAGTTAAGCGCAAGCACAGCACGTGCGTACCAACAAGTATATGACTCTAGTTACTACGGGGCAGGAGCATTGGCAGTAAAGCAACTTAACCTAATACCCTTGCATAACCAAGGTTACACAGGTACTAACACACTTATAGCAGTGTTAGATGCAGGCTTTCCTAACGTAAATGTATTTGCAGCATTTGATAGTATTAATCAACAAAACAAAATTAAATATACGTATGATGTGGTACTAAACACGCCCTTTGTGTATGCTAACCATGGGCACGGAACAGCAGTGTTAAGTTGCATTGCAGGCAATATGCCCAACAACTATGTGGGTACTGGCTTTGGTGCTGATGTAGCTTTAATACGTACCGAAGATGCACCTAGCGAAAATATAGTAGAAGAATATTACTGGGTAATAGGTGCCGAAAAAGCGGATAGTATAGGTGCTGATATTATTACATCATCATTAGGTTATACAGCGTTTGATAATCCTGCGCAAGACCATACCTATGCTAACATGAACGGAAAAACAACGGTGTGTGCGCAAGCCGCTACTATAGCCGTACGCAAAGGTATATTGGTATGTATAGCAGCGGGTAACGAGGGTAACAATGCGTGGCAATACATAAGCACTCCTGCTGATGCAGACAGTATATGTACTGTAGGTGCGGTAGATGTAAGTGGTGTGCGTGCAGGCTTTAGTTCCATAGGACCTACAGCCGATGGACGCATTAAACCTACACTTATGGCAAATGGTGCGGGTAGAGCCTTGATAGATGCGGGTAGTGGAACGGTGGTAAATGCCAACGGAACATCATTTGCTTGTCCTACATTAGCAGGGGCTATGGCGTGTTTGTTTCAAAAACATGCAACGCATACACCGTTACAAATTATAGAAGCCGTTAAACTTTCGGCAACCTTAGCCAATAGCCCCAATAACCTGTATGGTTGGGGTATTCCTAACTTTGGTTTAGCTTCGTTTTTATTGAGCGATACCAATAACAAAATCATCAGCGAAAGCAAAGTATATGGTGCTATTACTACCGAAAATGTATTGATGCTTTATTTTATAAAAAACAAAGACACCAACACTACACTTACGCTTATGGACATAAACGGAAAAACAATTATGCAACACAACTTAACCATAAACCCACAATACGACGAGCTTACATTGCCTATAAACACTGCCCTTACACGAGGCACATACTTAGTACGCATAAGCGGAAAGAATACAAATACAGTACTTAAAATGGTAAAGTAATTCAACAATACATTCACTTCTCGGTGGCTGAGGTGCTCGAAGCCACATAATCAAACCACAAAATGGCTTCGACTCCGCTCAGCCAACAAAGAGTAATTACCACAAAAACACAGCACCAAAAAAACACTAACTTTGCACGCATAAATTTAAACACTAACTATTAACTTATAAACTCAATAATTATGACAGGATTTTTTAACGTACCAGCACCCATTAACGAAAACATAACTTCGTACGCACCCAACACCAAAGAGCGCAAACACTTACAAAACACCATTGCCGAAATGCGTGCCGTAGTGGCCGACATACCTATGTACATAGGCGGTAAACACATACGCACCAACGATATGGGCAAATGCGTTCCTCCGCACGACCACCAGCATACATTAGCCAACTATCACAAAGGCACTAAACAACACGTAACCGATGCTATAAACGCTGCCCTTGCTGCCAAAGCACAATGGAGCGCATTAGCGTGGGAACACCGTGCTGCTATATTTTTAAAAGCGGCCGAGTTAGTAAGTGGGCCATACCGCTCACGCATAAATGCTGCTACTATGTTGGGGCAATCAAAAAGTGCGTTCCAAGCCGAGATAGATGCAGCATGTGAGTTTGCCGACTTCTTGCGCTTTAATGTAAAGTACATGACCGAAATATATGCTGAGCAACCTATATCAGGCCCAGGTGTATGGAACCGCTTAGAGCAACGCCCACTAGAAGGATTTGTGTATGCGCTTACTCCGTTTAACTTTACGGCTATTGCAGGTAACTTACCCTCAAGCGCAGCAATGATGGGCAACACCATAGTATGGAAACCATCTAACACACAAATATATTCGGCTAATATTATTATGCAAATATTTGAGGAAGCAGGCGTACCCGCAGGCGTTATAAACCTAGTGTATGTAAGTGGGCCCGATGCTGCCGAGGTAGTGTTTAATCATGCTGATTTTGCAGGCATACATTTTACAGGTAGTACAGCCGTGTTTCAAGATATTTGGAAAACAATAGGCAACAACATACACAAGTACAAATCGTATCCACGCATAGTGGGCGAAACTGGTGGTAAAGATTTTATACTCCTACATCCTACGGCCGACGTAGCAGTAAGCGCTACTGCTATTACTCGTGCATCGTTCGAATACCAAGGGCAAAAATGCTCAGCATGCTCGCGTGCGTATGTGCCTGCAAGTATGTGGCCTGCACTTAAAGAGCGTTTACTACAAGACATTGCATCAATAAAAATAGGCGGGACTGAAAATTTTGAAAACTTTTTTAATGCCGTTATCGACGAAAAATCATTTGATAAATTAGCTACATACATTGATGCTGCTAAAACCGACAAAGACGCCGAAATAGTGGCTGGTGGCACGTATGATAAGAGCAAAGGTTATTTTATTAATCCTACCATTATACAAGCGCACACGCCAACTTATGTAACTATGTGTACTGAGTTGTTTGGCCCAGTGCTTACCATATATGTGTATGCCGATGCCGACTTTGAAAAAACATTAGACGTAATAGACGAAACCTCGTACTATGCACTTACAGGCGCAATTATTTCTAACGACCGTTACAGTATAGATTTAGCAAGCAAAAAACTAGCTAACAGTGCAGGTAATTTTTATATAAATGATAAATGTACAGGAGCAGTAGTTGGGCAGCAGCCCTTTGGTGGCGGGCGTGCCAGCGGTACTAACGACAAAGCAGGAAGCAAACTTAACCTATTGCGTTGGGTAAGCCCACGTACCATAAAAGAAACATTTACGCCTCCTACGGAATATGGTTATCCGTTTATGCAAGCGGAGTAGTTGTTTTTTAGCTATTCAAAATGCGTATGTAGCATTTTGAATAGCTGAAAATTAAAAAAAGTATTTATGTGCCAATTAATAAGTTATATGCAAGGCAACAATTAAGCATTACACAAAATGACAGACGAACACTATTTAAAATGGGAAGCACTTAGAGAAATTTGGGACTCTATTTTACCTTTTGAGAGCAAATATTACGCTGACAATTTTGACAATATCGCTCCAAAACTTTTGAGATTCCTAATCACTTCATTGCGAGATTCCGAAAATTTCGAGATCGGGACATATGGAGAAAACGGAGCCATTGTGACCTTCGACCAATATGACAATTTTGACAAACAACTAAATTTAATAATGTTTGGTGATAAACATTTAGAACTTGAACTATATCTATATGATGACTCAGACGAAGAAGATAAAAATCCTGAGAAAAGAATTATATATAGATTGAGTGAGGAGAAAATAAAATTCGTACCTCCTGCACTTCTTGCTTTTATGGCTGAAGTAAAGAAAAAGAAAAAACCAATGAAACAAATCGGAAGTGCATTAAAGAGTCATGAGTAATTCCCCAGCTCTTCCAAGCGTTAGGTAACCGTGCAGGCTACCGCAAGCCTCGTGGCTTGTGTGTTGGTTATAGGCACTAAAGTTATTTGTTAAAACACTATATTTGTTACAAAATCAACCAATGAACTTAACAACTGAAACTCGTAATTTTTATAAACGCACAAGCCACGAGGCCACAAGTGTTCGAAACCTTATTAAGTAGTATTCCATAGGTGTTTCGCCATGTCTGGATTTCCTCCACAAAGGATTACTATTTCTTTTATAATTGCAT
>JBEBIC010000223.1:0-4520 GCA_040080595.1 Bacteroidia bacterium
TAAAAGCAGTTTTTTTATTCATAGTCTTTGATTTCTTCAAAGCTAAGTATATTAAGCGACACAGAGATTTCTAGCACCAGAAATGTCTATTACCCCGTTATTTGCAAGATTTATTTGGCTTGTACGATTCGCTTACTGTGCTGCAATCTATGCAGTTTACGGCATATAGCCGTTTGCAAAATTATAACAATATAGATGAAGCTATAACCCTAGCCGTGCAACGTGCAGGCGTTGGTAGTTTTGTACATAATAAAATAAATACGCTATCGCGCGGAATGCGCCAACGTGTAGGCATAGCACAAGCAATAGTGCATAACCCTAAGGTATTGTTGTTAGATGAACCTGCATCGGGCTTAGACCCTGAGGCACGTCACTCGTTATCGCAACTATTGTTAGAGCTGCGCAATAGCGGAATGACCATAGTAGTATCATCGCACATATTAGCCGAATTGGAAGATTATTCATCAGCAATGTTGGTAATACAAGATGGTAAAATGATAGAGCATCGTTTACTCAATAGCGCATCAACCCTCACAAATAACTATACCAATATAGAGGTGCACGTAGCCCAAAACACCCCACATCTTAGCGTCATACATTTAATATCTGGAGTAAAAGAAGTGCAAATAACCGACCGTAAACTTATTATACAATTAGACGAAATACAACGTTCCAAGCACGCATTGTTACAGCAATTAATAGCCGAAAACATAGCCGTAGAATATTTTGCAGTACTAAAAACTAACCTGCAAGATGAGTATATAAAAACCGTAGCTAACTATAAAAACGCACAATTATAATATGAAAACGCTATTAAAATACAACGCCGAATTTGCCAAAAATATATGGCTTGAGATAAGCCCAATGCGCCTAATAGCAATGCCTGCCGTAATAGGTTTGGTACTATTGGCACTATATATTAATGCAAATGACACTCCTAACAATTTTTATAAAACAGTACACGAAGTTTCTTTAGGCGGTTTTGTAATTATAGGTTTAATATGGGGAATGAAAAATGCCGCCGACTCCATAATAAACGAACACAACGAAAGTACTTGGGATTGGCAAAAAATGAGCTCATTAGGTGCATTAAAACTGGTACTGGGCAAACTATTTGGTAGTACCATTTACAACTGGTATGGCGCACTTATATGTTGGTTACTATTTATGCTTACTTCGGGTTATAAGAACACTTACAACTACAAAATATTTCAAGATGAAAATACATTAACGCATGATTATAACTTGGGCATAACACTACTTATAATCATGATTATACTTACTGGCTTAGTACAATTAATAGCCTTGCAACTTATGCGCAAAACAAGTGTACGTGCCAAAATAAAAAGTAGTCAATTAATAATTATTGGTGTTGTATTATTAAGTTTTACGTCAAATATTTTTATAGAGGAGAGTTATTCTAGCAATAAATCCATGTTTGATAATTGGTATAACTTACCTATTAATGCTACTATATTAAGTAGTTTATTTTATTGTATTTGGGTACTTGCAGGCTTGTACCGTAGTATGCGTACAGAGCTACAGTTTTCTGATGTGCCGACTTGGTGGGGCACATTTATAATAACTAATTTTTTGTTTCAATTAGGCTTTTTTGTGGGGGTATCTACTGAGCCAGATAGCGCTCCATTTTCTATGTGTATATTATTTTATTGTGTTCAATTGGTAGCTATATTGTATTTACTTGCATTTAGCGAAGCCAAGAGCATTGTTAATTTTACCACACTTATCTCGGCTATTAAAACCAAAAATTATCGTTCGTTTTTTGAGAATGCCCCACTATGGTTAATTACATTGCCTATTGTGTTTTTGTTTGGAATAATTGCGACGGTACTATCGTTTAATTTTATAGAGTTAAATAAAGCTGCATTTACTAGTAATAGCATGGCGTTTCCTACCGATAAAATAACATTAGCTGCAGCCAACGGCTCACTACTTATTACTGTATTCGGTTTTGTGGTTAGAGATTTGGGCGTGTTGTTATTGTTTAATTTTTCGTCATATACCAAGCGGGCCGATGTGGCTATGCTTATTTACATGGCATTGGTATATGGTCTGTTACCCTTATTGGTAAAGGGTTCTGGACTTGTAGGTTTATTTTATCCTAATGTAGAGGGTAATATGCTTATAAGTGTTATTGCCTCAGTAATAGAAGCCTTGGTAGTACTATTTTTATTGCGCCAACGTTGGAACGAATTGAGTAAGGCAGCGCAATAATTTTTTTTACAATTTAACTAATGCCAATGCTTCTGCTACTATATTTTTAGCAGCATTGGGCTTGGCTAAGCTTATTATATTTTTGCTTAATGTAGCGCATTTGTCCGCATCGTTTATTAATGCTAAGGTTGCGGGCATTAGTTTAATTTTGGCATCAACATCTTTTATAAGTACTGCGGCATTACTATTTACTAATGCCATAGCATTATGGGTTTGATGGTCTTCGGCAACGTTGGGCGATGGTACTAACACCACAGGCTTGCCCACTACGCACAACTCCGATAGTGTGCCAGCGCCAGCTCTGGATATTACCACATCGGCAACGCTAAACGCATAATCCATACGTGCTATAAAATCATATACATGTATAACATCGCTTGCCATAGTAGTAGCGGTGGCGTAATAATTTTTGCCTGTTTGCCATACCAGTTGCACGTCAGTAGGTAAGAGCAACGAAGCATTTTTTATGGCTTCGTTTATAGTTAATGCCCCCAAACTTCCACCAACTATTAGTATAGTTTTTTTGTTAGGGTTTAAATTAAAATAAGCGTACGCATCGGCTTTGTTTACTTGCATTGCACTTATTTCTTTACGTATAGGATTGCCCGTTAGTACAAGTTTGCTTTTGCTAAAAAATTTATCCATATTGGGATATGCCACACATATTTTGCTTGCGCCTCCTGCTAGCATTTTGTTCGTAATACCTGGGTAAGAATTTTGCTCTTGTATAAGCGTGGGTATGTTGCGTTGGTTAGCTGCTTTCATTATTACAGCACTTGCATACCCACCTACACCTATTACTAATTGGGGTTTAAAGGCATTAATAATGCGGTGTGCTTTTATTAAACTACTTATAATTTTAAACGGCAATAATAAATTTTGTGGCGATAGTTTACGTTGCAGTCCGCTTATCCACAAGCCTTCTATGGCATAGCCCGCTGCGGGTACTTTTTCCATTTCCATGCGTCCTTGTGCACCTACAAATAGTATGTTTACACCATCGCCCAGTTGGGCTTTAAGTTCATTGGCTATAGATATGGCAGGGAATATATGCCCGCCAGTACCTCCACCGCTTATTATTACATTTAATTTACTCATCATTATCATCACCTTCGTTTACACTACGGCTTACGCTTAGCACTATGCCTATGGCTATACTCGTAAACCAAATACTTGTACCACCCATACTTACCATGGGTAACGGCTGCCCTGTTACGGGAAACAAATTAGTAGCTACTGCCATATTTATTAATGCCTGAAACACCAAGCTAAACGTTATGCCTATGGCAAGCAAACCTCCAAATGTTTTTTCGCTATGTTTTAAAATACTCATACCACGTGTGAGTAATACTAAGTATAAAAACACAACAAATACGCCTGCTATAGTACCATACTCTTCTATTATAAAGGCATATATAAAATCGGAATAAGGGTGTGGTAAAAAATTACGCTGTGTTGATTTGCCAGGTCCTTTGCCCAACATACCTCCTGTGGCTATGGCTATTTTGGCTTGATCTACCTGAAAATTATTTTCGCTATCGGGGTTTCTAAAATTTTCAATACGTTTTTTCCATGTGCCCAAACGCCCTTGATTAGGCATTTGCGAGAGTATTGCCACAAATATACCCAACATTACCACGCCCGAAATAAATATGCCCAGTATGTATTTAATGTTGATACGCCCTATAAATAATATAACCATACTGGTTACAAACAATACGGCAGCGGTACTAAAATTAGCAGGTAATATTAGCCCACATATTAAGGCAATGGGTATCATTATAGGTACAAATGCCGATTTAAAATCCTTGATATTATCTTGCTTTTGCGATAGAAAACGCGCCAAATACATAATGAGTGCGAGCTTGGCAAAATCGGAAGTTTGAAACGTAAGTCCTGTACCAGGTATAGCTATCCAACGGCTAGCCTCATTTATACCTGGCCCTAATAATGTAAATACGAGTAGTGGAACAGCTAAGAATAGTGCCAATTGTGCTATACGAGAAAACAACGTATAACGTACCGAATGCACTAAGTACATAAGTACAAAACCCAACGAGAGTATAAACAAATGCTTAAACATATAGTAAAACGCATTACCGTTTTGATGCTTGTATGCTAATGTAGATGTAGCGCTATATACGGAGAGTAACGAAAACAAAGAGAGCAAAAATACAATTGCCCATATAACTTTATCGCCTTTGAAGTAAGTAAATATTTTCATTTTTATAAATTAACTAATTGGTTAATTTTATTGGTATGTTAGTTAATAAGTTTAACCTGTC
>JBEBIC010000224.1:0-4474 GCA_040080595.1 Bacteroidia bacterium
GTAGCTGGCAGTATAAACTCTTTGTCTTCTACGGGCACTGTTTTTACCTCGCGTGCTGTTAGGTGCATGTGTATGCCATATTTTACAGCGTGGTAATCCATAAGTACACCATCTATTTCTTTAAACGGACTCCACCAATTGCAATTTTTAGCATCAATATCTTGCGTGTAATACATATCAAATTTCATTTTGCCGCTCGTGCCTATTTCCATTATTGCTTTTTTGCACGTGTAGCCCGCTATTTGTTTGGTTTGCCCTTCCACTTTGGTTATAGTATATTTATCATCGTGCTGTATTACGCTATCTATCACCGCTTGCGAATATATTGCAGCTTTTTTATCAGCAACTATTTTTAATAATTGTATTACCTCTTTCTTTTCGTAATTAGCCACATTTACCATACTTACCATACCCATACCTGTGGTAAAATCGCTGTTGGTGTTACCACCCTTAAACTTTACAGTTACATCTTTTGGGTAAACACTCGCCATAGAGCTATTGCCCAAGTCGGGGTACTCCACGTCAAACACTATTTCGCCCTCTGTAGGGTTGCTTTTTTTCATAATATTGCCACAAGCAGTAAGTAGTGTTAGCGTGCTTAATAACAGCAGATAGATGTATTTTGTGTTCATTTATTTTTTTAAGTTTTACTATAGTTTTTCAAAGTTTGAATATGCACATTTTTATTATCATATTCACTTACAAATATATCTTTTTTGAGTTACTAACAACTAATTAACTTTTTTACTGTAGCAATGTGTATTTAATGTATATTTAAACCAATTATATTTTGATGTAAATGGTAGTAAATATTGATAAAAACTCGGGGTTTTGCTTTGGTGTAGTGTATGCTATAGAAATGGCCGAAGACGAACTAAAACAATCGGGCAAGTTATATTGCTTAGGAGATATTGTTCATAACAATATGGAAGTACAACGCTTAACCAACTTGGGTATGGAGGTTATAAACCATGAGCAACTAAGTACATTGCACAACTGTAAAGTACTTATACGTGCACACGGCGAACCGCCCCAAACCTACCAAACTGCATTGCAAAACAACATACAACTTATAGATGCAAGCTGCCCAGTAGTGCTTAAACTACAAAACAGAATACGTGAAGAATACGAAACCATTGACGATATAAACGGACAAATAGTAATCTTTGGTAAAGATGGACACGCCGAAGTAAATGGGCTAAAAGGACAAACCAATAACACCGCTATAGTAGTAAACGACCTAAACGATTTGGATAAGATAGATTATAACAAACCTATCCGTTTTTTTTCGCAAACTACGCAGCCTACACAAGCATTTAAAGATATGCGTACCGAAATACTTCGCCGTGTAGAAGATAAAAACAACGACCCTCAGTTTTTCTTGGAAGCCAACGATACCCTATGCAGGCAAGTAAGCAACCGTGAGCCACAGCTACGCATATTTGCCGCTGCACACGATGTTATTGTATTTGTAAGTGGCAAAAAAAGTTCAAACGGAAAAATACTACATGATGTATGCAAAGAAATAAATACACACACTTACTTTGTATCAGAAAACGATGATATAAAACCAGAGTGGTTTACCGCCAATAGCAAAGTGGGTATATGTGGCGCAACCTCTACGCCTATGTGGCACATGGAAGAAGTAGCAACATTAATTCAAAATTATTATCCTAATTAAAAACAACCAATGATAAAATCAATACTAATAGTTTTAAGTATATTTACTTTATGTAATAGCACCCCTTTATTGGCACAAAAAAACAGTAGTAAAATAGCACGTGCCGATGAAGACACCTTGGCACACGCAGAGTACTTGTTTAACGAAAGTCGCTACCAGCTTGCATTGCCAATACTATTAAGGCTTGCCGTAAAATATCCTACCAACAGTATTATAAACGAATACGTAGGACTAAGCTATATGTACAAGCCCGACGAACACGAAAAAGCAATTGGTTACCTCGAAAAAGTACAGCTTAACGAAAGTCAAAACCCACGCATTATGTACCACATGGCAGAGGCCTATGCACTTGTATATAAGTTTGACGAAGCTATAGCCTATTACAAAAAATATGTAGCACAAAACCCCAACAGCAAAGATAGTAAAGGCATAGACCAACGTATTGATAGATGTAAAAATGGCAAAGAGTTTTTAAAAACTCCTGCCAACGTTATTATAACTAATCTTGGAAGCGTTATTAATACTGATGATGCAGAGTATGTACCCGTAATATCGGCCGACGAATCGGTGATGACTTATACCTACCGTGGCAAAAAAAGTCAAGGCGGATTAATGAACGAAAAATATGAGCAAGACCCTGATGGAGAGTATTACGAAGATATATACATTACCTACCGCATAGGCAACAACTGGACCGACCCTGAGCCTATAACAACCATAAACACAGTAGGACACGATGCCAGCATAGCAATATCGCCCGATGGACAAAGATTGTTTGTGTATAAAAATTCGCCGTCGGACATGGGCGATATATACATGAGTAGCTTATCAGGGGCAGATTGGGGAGCAGCAACAATATTAAAAGGAGATGTAAATACCAACAAATACTGGGAAGGTAGCGCAAGTATATCGCCTGATGGTAATATACTGTATTTTGTAACCGACCGCCCTGGTGGCTATGGTGGTAGAGATATATACCAAGCCGACTTACAGTTTGACGGTTCGTGGAGCAACATAAGAAACTTAGGTCCCGAAATTAATACCAGCGATGACGAAGACGCACCATTTATGCACCAAGACGGAAAAATACTACACTTTTCATCAACAGGGCATAACTCCATAGGTGGGTACGATATATTTCAAACGGTGTTACAAAAAGACGGCACATGGAGTAAATCCATCAATCTTGGCTACCCTATAAACACTAGCGACGACGATAAGTATTACGTGCTTACTGCCGATGGTAAAACCGCCTATTATTCATCAGCCAAAATAGGAGGCTATGGCAACCAAGATATTTATAAAATAACACCAGGTTTGCAAAATCATAAAAGTGTGTTGTTCCTGTGCAAAGGCGTAACTACCTACAACGACAAGCCCGTGCAAGCACAATTGGAAGTGCGTGTATCTAACACTAAAGCTACGTATGGCAAGTTTAAATCTAATTCCAAATCGGGCAAGTACTTAACCAGTTTACCGTCTAACAGTAATTACGATTTGATATTTACTTATGATGATAAAACATTAATACGCAACATTAACACCATGAACATAGATTCGTTTGTGGAAATGAGCATAGACATTGCTTTTTATAGCGACTCTATGCAACAAGTAATAAACAAACTGCAAGCAGAAAATGCCGAACGTGCAGCACAAGAAAAAAAGATAGCCAAGAACGAACCCAAAAACGTAGCGGGCGATTTAAAAACATATACCTACGAACGTTTTGTAAAAGAATATGGCGATACCAAAGTAGATGGATTGGTATTTAAAGTACAAATAGCTGCCTACCGTTTGCCCGATAATTTTAACTATAACAAATTAGTAGGCTTAGGGCAAGTAGAAAAAGGCAACTTTGACGATGGTATATCTCGCTTTACCATTGGGGGTAGTTTTGCCACCTTAAAAGAAGCCGATGAGTTTAAAAAGAAAGTAGTAAAACGTGGCACTACCGATGCTTTTGTTACTGCCATAATGAACAACAAACGTGTATATTTAAAAGAAGTATTTGCTACTTATGGTAGGGAGAATATTAAGTAGCTATGAAGCATAGTAATACGCCTTGTTCGACCCCTCTTTCTGTAGCGTTCCAACTATTTATAACTTTGTTTTAAAAATAATAGCAATAATGATAATAAAGTCTAACGAAGTAGCAGACTTCTACTATATAACCTCACAACCGAGGCTTTTCTGCCGAGCTCACGAAACAATAATTTAAAATTAACATTGAGTAACAAGACGCTGATACTTCGGCTGCGCTTGGTTGCTGAGCCTGCCGAAGTACAGTAACCAGCTTAACACTTGCGAGAGCCAACCAATTTAATAACAAGCTATGGAACACTTGCGAGAACGAGAATTTCTCATTAAATTATAAATTATAAATGATTATTGATGTAATAAAAATACTTTGTTTGTTTGTAACATTATCACTAACGGCTTGTGTTTTTCATCCACTAGATTTGAGATTAAAATGTATTAATAATACTAATCTTCCACTATTTATTTATCACGATTTTTATTTATCTAATGATACATTAATTAATTGTATAGACTGTAACAGCAATGTTAAAGATTGGAATGTTTATGATGCTTATGACACATCAAGCATTGCATTAAATGGTAATTATTATGATAAATATTTGAGTGAGCATCCTAACGAAATATTAAGAATTTTTATATTTTCTTCGGACACCTTAAAAAAATATGGTTGGAAAAAAGCTAGTAGTGAATATATGATTTTGAAGCGTTATGATATAAATCTCCAATACTTGCAAAAAAATAACTGGACTATAG